>RFMK01000158.1 GCA_009927705.1 Actinomycetota bacterium
GTCATGCAAGCTGATCTCTCGCGAGATGAAGATATACGGCGCGTGGAATTGAGGCTGCAAAATATCGCCAGACCAATCGAGGTCTTGATTAATAATGCAGGATTTGGAATCAATAAGAGTTTTACCACCAGCGATATAGCCGAGGAGATTGCACTTCTCGATGTTCTGGTCACTGCGCCAATGCGATTGATGCACGCAGTTTTGCCGACTATGAAGGAACGCAATAGCGGAACAATCATTAATATTTCAAGTGTTGCGGGTTGGATAGCTGGAGGCACTTATAGCGCTGCGAAGTCTTATCTGACTGTTCTATCGGAATCCCTTCACACTGAACTTCGTGGAACAAATGTGAGAGTTCATGCCCTCTGCCCCGGATTTACCCGAACTGAATTTCATCAACGTGGAAAGATGAAAATGGGCGGCGTTCCATCGTCATTCTGGCTATCTGCCGAGCGCGTAGTTTCTGATGCCTGGGAAGCTTCACAAAAAGGCAGAGCAATCTCAGTTCCAGGAGGCCAATACAAAGTACTTTCCTTTATCTCTCGATTTGGCCCCCGGCCATTAGTAAGAAAAGTGGGCATGAACGTTCGTGTCCGCCAAAGAAAGAAGTAGTTGCTTCAAAGTTACCCGTTTCCCAGCAAACTCTTTGATGGTTGTGGAGTTTCCCTCACCCATTTGTGAGGAAGCCACCTTTAGTATTGCCTCATAGTTTTTGACCCTTATTGGAGGAATAACGTGCGTAACTCACTCAAGACCATTGGCAAAGGTGCAACCCTTCTCGCAACTACTGCGCTGCTAATGGCTACTACTGCCGTCATTCCTGCAGAAGCTGCCAACAAAGCTGGTGCAGCATGTTCCAAAGTAAATGCCAAGGCAAAGATCGGTGGCGACAACTACGTCTGCACCAAGAATCCAACAGTCAAGAATGCAAAGTTAACGTGGGTTTGGACCGGATGTGTGGACTCACATAAGTTGTATGTGGAAGCTGCTGCGCGTTTGAAATCAATCACTGAATCTGCTGCACAAGCTTCAACCATGCTCGATACTGAAATTGCCGCACTCAAGGCGGAAGCTCCTGCTGATGAAGCGCAAGCAAAGGTTTACGACCAAAAGGCTGCTGACGCAAAGGCAAAGCAAGCGAATGCTTTGAATGAAGCAAAGGTTGCTAATGACAATGCCACAAAAGCTGGAGCAACGACCTCAGCCGGAAAGACTTACACAACAGCTGCTTCAACCTGGACCAAGGCAGCTCGTAGCTATGAGTTAGCGGCGAAGAATTTCGAACGCTCAGCTGCAAGCCTCCGCGACAAGATTAACGAAGTCGCGAAAAAAGAGAAGCAGAAGTTGAATGTCGCTCAGACTGTTGAGAACTCGAAGACAGAAGTGAAGTCAACGCTTGAGAATCGTAAGAACGCCTGCCAACCAGGCCTCTAAGAGTTCTTAACCGACCACAACTTTTGTAGCAGAAACCTTTACAGGTATCTGAACCAAGTTCGCGCGCGCAGGTCCAACTTTCACATCGCCATTAATCGCAAATTCGGCGCGATGGTTTGGGCAGACCCACTTTGAACCACTCTTCTGAACATTTGTTCCTTCATGAGTACATGAAAGATTGAGTGCGCGATAAGCGTTTGCTGACTTACCGGTTCTAACCAGGGCTACAGATTGGCCAGCGCCATCGGTAAATTGAACGACTCCTCCGACTTTTTTAAGTGCTGGGTTACCAGATAGCGTCACTTCCACTTTTCCATTTGCTAGCACCTTCACGCCTGTTGCAGCAATAGCAGTATCAGGTACTAATCCCAGCGTGAGAACTGCAAGCCCACAAAGTACTGCTCGTCGAGATACATCTTTCTCGTTGCTCATGAAATCTCCCTCATTACTCTTCAATGGTGAGAACTTATCTCTTTTTTCGCGGACTTGCTATAACTGCACTGGTCACTTATGCATTTCTGAGAAATAGTTCAGAGCCTGGCTGGTTTTTAGATGTGGTGCTCTTCAATTCTGCCGCGATTTTTGCCGTGCTCTCCATCTTTATCTCACCAATCCCCGACGATTTCCGTGGACGACTCGGCGTTGCCTTTGCAATCCTCTTGTGGAGTGTGGGTTCTGTAGCTTCATCAATTTCAAGTTTCTTCACAATTGCAGACGTCATTAATCTTGATCTGATTTCAGACATCAGCTATGCGCTCTTCTATCCACTTGCACTACTGGGAATCACACGCTCAATTTTGCACCGAACAATCAGTCGCTCATTGGAACTTCTTGATTCGCTAATTATCACACTTGGTTTCACCACAATTATTGCAGCGTTCCTCTTGCGACCAGCAATGATGAGTATGTCTGGCACGAAACTTGAGATCTTCCTTGCGATTCTCTATCCCGTCGGAGATGTTGTTCTTTTTCTTGCGACGTTGACACTGACAATCATTCGTTCACTGTCATGGCGCAACGGCCTGTTGCTCGCTGGTATCACTATTTACACAATCGCAGACCTTTATTTTCTCTACCTCTCCCAAAGCGGAAAGTATCAATTGGGGGCCATAAGTGACATGGGTTGGTTGATCGCCTTTATCTTCATTGCAGAGAGCTACTGGCATTCACCGCATGAAGAAGAGAGAGTTCGAACTTTCAATCCAACGATTGCCACACTTGCACTCCTTGGTAGTTCGGCAATCTTGGTAATTGCAGTGCTCGAACCAGAATATTTCCCACGATTCATCATTGCGCCGGCATTCGCAACAATCGCGCTCTCTTTTCTACGCATGGGTGTGGCGATCAATGATGCGCGAAATATGAGCAACGAACAGATTCTGGCCCGAACAGACGAACTCACGGGCTTGGCGAATCGACGAAGATTCATGACTGATTTCGAGGATTTCTGCCTACGCGAGGGCTCGGTATTGATCTTGGATCTTGATGGATTCAAACCCGTCAATGATGCTCATGGCCATAATGTTGGAGACCAGCTGCTCAAACAAGTTGCTCGAAGATTTGAACGCTCAATTCCTCATAACTCTCTCCTCGCCCGATTAGGTGGTGATGAATTTGGCGCGCTCATTCGTGGCGACGACGGCGAGGAAGTTGCACTAGCGCTTCGCGCCACTCTGTCATACCCATTTCACTTCGAAGGCCAGGATTTCGTCCTCGGTGTCTCAGTAGGTATCGCGCATAACGTCCCAGGTCAGCTCCCAACCGACCAACTCTTGCGTCGCGCCGATGAAGCCATGTACGAGGCGAAGCGCTCGAAATCAGGAGTCTGTGTGTGGAGTGACGAATTAGGCGCGCGAGCCTCTAGGTTGTAAATTTCCGCCGTCCGATTCAACCAATGAGCCGATTCAGCTCGACATATGAGGTGAGAGTTACAAGCCCCTAAGGAGGTCCCCTAATTGGCAGAAAAGTTCGCTAATCGAGTCCTAATTCTCGGTGCTGGCTCCGTTTCACAATCCGTATTACCGCTTCTTATCGAGCATCTAGTAGATGCACAAAACATCACAATCATGGACCAACGCGATAATCGCGCGCGCGTCCAAGATGCGCTCAATAAAGGTGCGACATATGTCCAAGATGTCATCACTCGCGACAATCTTGATGAGCAACTTTCGAAATATCTCAAGGCCGGCGACTTTTTACTTGATCTAGCGTGGAACATCGATGCCAATACGATCTTGACGTGGTGCCATGACCATGGCGTCTTGTACCTCAACACTTCAGTTGAAGAATGGGATCCTTACGAAGGTGGATCAAATAAGCATCCACTCGAGCGCACTCTGTATTACCGCCATATGCGCATGAGAGAAATGAAATCAAAGTGGACTAAGACTGGCGCTACTGCGATTGTCGAACATGGCGCTAATCCAGGACTCGTTTCGCATCTCGTTAAAAAGTCGTTGGTTGATATTGCAACACGTGCTTTGAAAGATGGCAAGGCTGGAAATGGCGTTGAGGGTGCACTCACCGACGAGCGCTACAACGACCTTGCTCATCTTCTTGGAGTGAAAGTTATTCACATCTCAGAACGTGACACTCAGGTTACGAATAAACCGAAGCAGTGGGGCGAATTTGTAAATACGTGGTCGGTCGAAGGTTTCTACGAAGAAGGCGTCGCGCCTGCAGAATTAGGTTGGGGTACCCACGAAAAGACTTTGCCTGTAAATGCTTACGAACACCAGAGCGGACCAAAGAATCAGATTGCGATTGCACAACCTGGCGCAACGACCTGGGTTCGTTCATGGGTTCCAAACTTTGAAATTCACGGCATGGTCATTCGCCATGGTGAGGCATTCACAATTTCAGATCACCTAACGGTATGGAACGGCGATAAGGCTCTCTATCGTCCAACCGTTCATTATGCCTATTGCCCAACTAATGAAGCCATCTCATCGATGAAGGAACTTGAGATGCGCTCATGGGACCTTCACAAGAATCAGCGGATCATGAATGATGAAATCACCGAAGGTGATGATCGACTCGGTGTACTACTGATGGGTCATCCGTATAAGTCTTGGTGGACTGGTTCTTTGCTCAATATTCATGATTCACGCAAACTCATTCCTGGACAATCAGCAACAACGGTGCAAGTTTCCTCTGCAGTCTACGCGGCTGTTGCCTGGGCGATGAAGAATCCAGATAAGGGACTTCTTGTTCCTGATGAACTTCCATGGCGCGAAGTTCTTGGATATGCAGAGAAGTATTGGGGTGGAATTCATTCCGAAGCTGCAGACTGGAACCCGTTGATGAATCGCAAGGATCTCTTCGAAGGTTGGAACAACAAGAAGGTGGACCGCGAAGATCCTTGGCAATTCACTAACTTCTTAGTTTAAGGATTTACGTAAGCAATTAAGGCTTGGGTGGTTTCGCTACCTTGATCTCTTGAAGGCGAGCGAGCGACTCAAGCCTTTCTGCTGCGTGATCAACAATCCGCTTTGGATATCCATGTGAATATCCATCAGCGGAATCCCACGGTTCGTGCACATCATCTCCAGTGAGATGAGCTAATTCCGGCACAAACTTTTTGATGTAAGTGCCTTCTGGATCAAACCTTCTACCTTGTTCGATCGGATTAAAAACGCGGTAATACGGTGAGGCATCTGTGCCACATCCTGCAGTCCATTGCCAACCATGCGAATTCGATGCCACATCATTATCAATCAGATATCTCATGAAGAAATTCGCACCGTGCTGCCACTCAATATGTAAGTCCTTGACTAAGAATGAAGCCACGACCATGCGAGCGCGGTTATGCATCCATCCTTCCTTCACAAGTTGGCGCATGGCAGCATCAACAAAAGGGTAACCCGTCTTGCCTTCGCACCACGTTTCAAACTTTTTCCCTGGTTTGTCGTAACGCATTTTCTTGAATTTAGCATCGTAATAATCGCGAGATGTGTGCGGATTGTTATGTAGAACATCGGCGTAGAACTCACGCCAAGCAATCTCTTTTCGGTAAACCTCATGACCTGGTGACTGGCCAAGCGCAGCTAATAGCGTTCGAGGATGAATCTCTCCCCATCGAAGATGTGGACTTAGTCGAGAGGTTCCTTCGATTCCAGGAATGTTCCTGGCATCTGCATAATCATCAGCTGTTTTTTTCAAGAAAGTTTTGAATCGTTCAAGAGCGGCCCTCTCGCCAGCTTCTTGAATGTGAACTCCAGCAGGTAGCTTCCAATCCGGAATGTTCTGATCACCCTTTAAAGGTTTAACCCATGATGGATTTTTCGGTGCCGCGACCGGTCCACGCCAACCGTGTGCCAACCATGCTCGATAAAAAGGCGTGTAGACCCGATATGGAGTTCCATCGTCTTTGAGCACGCGCCCTGGAGCGATGGCATATCCACTACCGAGTTGTTGCAATTCAATACCGGCCTTCTTTAATTCACTATCGCGCTGATTTCCATAAGGTGCATAGGGAAACGCTGAATGAACTGACTCAGCTTTGTAGCGCTTCATGACATCACGAATTACTTCTGGGACTTGTCCAGAGATCACGAGAAGATCTCCGTCGAGTGATTCGTTGAGAGCTTTCAAGGAAGCGGCAAGATATGCGCGACGATGCTCACCTGCGCGTTCAGCAATCTCATCATCCATGATGAAAAGTGGGATCACTTCGTCAGCTTCATCAAGCGCCGCCAGAAGTGCGGGGTTATCAGCAAGTCTGAGGTCACGTCGGAACCAGAAAATGGCACGTTTGCTCATGTCGCGATTCAACTAGCAAGCCTTCTGAACTGCAAGGTGAATTAGGATGCGTAAGTGAAGAAAAAGCTTTCCGTGGCTCTTTTTGCAGTTATTGCGCTGATTTTCAATGCCTTGCCTGTTGTGGCGGCACCAGACAATGTCACCCTGACCGTTCACTATCAACGCCCGGGCGGAGATTACAACGGATGGAATCTCTGGATTTGGAAAAACTCAGATAACAATTCTCTTGATACTCCAGTTTCACAAACCGGGGTTCAATTCACTGGGAATGATGACTTTGGCAAAGTTGTGACCATCAAAATCGATGGCATGAAGAGTTTCAAGGATCTGGGCATCATCGTCCGCCTTAATGATTGGGCGGCCAAGGATATAAATGATGATCGCTTTATTACCGAGTTTGATGCAAACGGAAATGCCGAAGTCTGGTTGGTCCAAAACGAGAAGACTATCTTCACGAAGAAGCCCACGATTGAGTTAAAGATTGCTAGCGCATCTTTTGAAGCGCTCAATGAAGTAAAGGTAGAACTCAATAAGCGATTCAAACCCTTAACTGGTTCAAGCAATGGGTTTGTCATTAGCGGTGGGTTAAGCGTCATCAGCGCTCGAACTGAGAACCCCAACTTGCCGGAAGATAACGAATTGATTTTGACCCTCAACGCATCAATCTCTCTTACAGAGCGGTATGAAATCTCTCATCCCACTTACGGCAAAGCCGATATAGCCCTAGGAAATCTCGTGACCTCTCCAGAATTTGAAAAGAAATTTACTTACACAGGAAATGACTTGGGTCCAACCTACAAAGCTGATTCCACCGCTTTCCGAGTCTGGGCGCCAACCGCCACTAAGGTCGAACTTCTCACATATTCGAGTGCGACTTCGGATGTTAAGAGCCGATATTCCATGAAATCCGAAGCACAGGGAACGTGGACTTACACCCTTGCCGGCAATCACGATGGCTTGATTTATACCTATAACGTGGAAGTTTATGGCGCCACGAATGAAGTTGTGGATCCATACGTCAAATCTGCGACTGCAAACGGCAAGCGCGGGGTTGTCGTTAATCTCAATTCAACTAATCCCAAGAACTGGGAACGAAACAAACCCACATTTTCTGGAAATCCCACCGATGCCGTTATCTATGAACTTCATGTGCGTGATCTCTCCATGGATAAGTCGGCGCCATTCCCTAACGCAGTCCGAGGAAAATTCCTAGGACTCACCTACTCCAATCTCAAAGGAAGCGCTGGTCAGCCAGTTGGCGTCAATGCAATTAAGGATCTCGGAATAACTCACTTACAACTATTACCTATCTATGACTTTGCTTCGGTTAACGAACTTAAACCAACATTTAATTGGGGCTATGACCCTTTGAACTATAACGTTCCTGAAGGCTCTTACTCCGGCGATCCCACTAATCCGAAAGCACGCATTACTGAATTGAAACAGGCAATCCAATTACTCCATAGCCAAGGAATTCGAGTCATTATGGATGTGGTCTATAACCACGTCTACGATGCATCAAGTTTCTCCCAATCAAAGATTGTGCCTGGTTATTGGTTCCGAACTGATGGCGATGGAAAGCTTACCAGCGCTTCTGGATGTGGAAATGATTCAGCATCAGAGCGATCCATGGTCCGAAAGTTCATCGTGGATTCAGTGAAATACTGGGCGAGTGAATATAACTTAGGTGGTTTCCGCTTTGATCTCATGGGCCTTCATGACATTGAAACTATGCGCCAAGTCCGAGCGGCACTTGATGAGATTGATCCAACAATCATTGTTATTGGTGAAGGCTGGAATATGGGGACACATCCTTCAGAAATCCGCTCAAATCAGCGAAATATCACCCAATTACCAGGCATTTCAGTCTTTAATGACCAGATTCGTGACGGCATAAAAGGTTCAGTTTTCAATGCCACCGATAAAGGATTTGCGACTGGCATTCCATCCAAGCGTTCAAACGTTATGGCTGGCGTAGTTGGAAACATTGATTATTCATCGTCGATTGCTCCAGCTTTCACAACTCTTTCGCCCGGTCAATCCGTGAACTATGTCGAAGCTCATGACAACAATACTTTGCAAGATAAATTGCGACTCAGTCTCAATACAAAGAGCGAAGCACTAATTGCTGCCTATCACCGACTAGCAAGTTCTATTCCGCTGCTCGCCCAAGGAATTCCCTTCATTCATGCTGGACAAGAATTCCAGCGTTCGAAAGGTGGAGATTCCAATTCGTATCAGTCGGGCGATGAAGTAAACGCTCTGAAGTGGAACCTCGTCACCAAGAACGCGGATACACGCAACTACTTCAAGGGGCTGCTAAAGCTTCGCGCTGCACACCCAGCATTCCGAAGCAACGATGCAATCGCGGTTAAATCTAATTTGCGATTCCTCAAGAGTCCTGGTGATGTTATTGCTTATTCACTGAATGGCGACAAGCTCGGTGATAGTTGGAAAACCATCATTGTGATTCATAACGCTGGCACTAAATCGACTTCTATTACTCTTCCAAGCAAAGCTGATTGGAACGTAGTTGTTGATGGGAAGAAAGCTGGAACTAGCATCATCAAGAGCCTTATAAATTCATCGACTGCACAAATACCTGCCCTTTCGACCATGGTGCTCTACCTAAACTAAAGAGTACGAGAAATGTTGACCTTCCAATCGAAATACCAAGTTCGGGGAATTCCTGGCTTTGTTAATCGAGTTTCGCTACACGGTCGAACCATTGATTATTGGGCTCCGGAGGGCGGTTCTGATCACGTCCTCATCGCACACGACGGTCAGAATATCTTTGATCGTAAGACCGCAACCTTTCTCTACACCTGGAAACTTGCACAAACCAGTATTCGTGTAGCGCGCGAAGCTCATCTGACTCCACCTTTAATCATCGGCGTCTTCCACAGTTCTACAAAGTCAGATCCACATGGTCGCGGTAAAGATCTTTGCCCTGAGGATCCTTTCCGACAAGGAATGAAAGCAACCAATTACGTAACAATTTCAGCGGAGGAACTTCATGGAAACAAATATCTGCAGACAATTTTCGATGAGATTGTTCCTGAGATTGCTCTTGCGACTTCTACACAAATGAGTCCAGAGAAGACTGCAATGATCGGCTCCTCAATGGGTGGCCTTGCGACTTTATATTCAGCCATAAAACATTCAGAGCGATTTCACACAGCATTAGCTCTATCACCTCATTGGGTGCTTGCTGGAGAAGAACTTGTTGATTGGATGATTCCCAAATTGCCCATGAACAAGGAGATGCGTATTTGGATGAGCCGTGGCACCAAAGGTCTCGACGCGTCCTATGAGCCATTCCAAGAACGCGCTGATCGTATGATGGAAGATTTAGGATGGAATTCAAGCCGTTATATTTCAAAGGTTTATCACCGCACCACGCATAATGAACGTTCATGGGCTAGCTACGTAGATGAGCCACTTCGATTCTGGCTCAATAAGTGATTTTGAAAGTCCGCACCTTCGAATAAGCGATCTCACCGACTGCATTCTTGGCTATTGCCACAACTTCAATAGTCGTGCCTGACTTGAACTTTCGCGGCTGAGTGAAAACTCGATACAGACCGCCCGGCACCTCGCTGGTCTCAAAAGTTCTACGATCGGCTGTTCCCACATTGCTCCATTTTGTCGTGCCCTGCTTACGGATTTGGAAGTTCACTTGGATGAATTCATCGCCAGGAACTGTGGCGCGAAGTGAGAGCCAATTTGGGGTCGCAAAGTCGTAGTCAACTTTTGCAAGGTTCACCGAGAGTTTGCTGGTTGGGGTAAATTTTCTAGAAGACTTCAAAACCACCGTGGATATTGCTGGCGCTGTAAGGCTGATTGTTTTGCCAACAACATTTAGTGCGGATGCTGATCCATAAATCACTTCCCAAGCGGAATCTGTCGATACCGGAACTTTGATTGACTCATCTGATTCCCCTGAATTGAAGACGACCACATACTCTTGTCCATCGAGATACCGGGACATTGCTACTGCGCTTCGAGAAGTAGAACGTAATTGTTGAGTTCCACTTCGTAAGGCAGGGTTTGCTTTGATGAGTCGACCAATCGATGCTATTTGCTCCTGCAATGGATTGGAGACGTCAAATGCGCTCTTGGTTCCAATGGGTGAAGAACCAATGCGATATTCGTTCTGCCATTCAACTACTTGAGTAGGAAACATGTCTTGACGTGCAGACTTATCTCCCCCGCTTCCTACCATGCCTTTTTCGTCACCGTAATACAAGACGGGCGCGCCTCGAGAGAAGAAGAGAACTTCATTAGCTAACTTGGAGCGACGCAAGGTCAAATCTTCATCCCCATAAGTTGCCGATTCGATGAAGTAACCGACTCTCCCCATATCGTGATTACCCATAAATGTTGGAATTCCGTATGCGCTTTGGGTAGCGGTTGTGTAGAGATCATCTTGATTGAACATGTCTATCAAACGAGGGACTTGTCCGTCAGTCTTAGCAAATCCCAATCCATGACGCTGAAAAGCGAAATCTAAGACGCTAGGAAAAGATTGATCATGCACAAATGTTGAGAGGTAATAGGGATTCGCGTCATAAACCTCACCAAACACGCCAAAATCAGGTTTGCCGGCTGCTTTCGCAGCAGACATGATCTTGGGTAGAAATGCATTCCAGAACTCGGGATTCACATGTTTGGCTGTATCAATACGATATCCATCGATATCAAATTTAGTTATCCAGCTGGACCAGAGTTTGATCATTCCTTCAATGACCGCAGGCTTCTCAGTGAAAAGGTCATCAAGTCCAAAGAAATCCCCGTATGTGCTTGACTCACCTGAAAAGGTTGAATCTCCACGGTTGTGATAATTCGTCAAATCATTGAGGAATGCTGGCTTTTTAATCTTCGCATTCGCTTTTCCAACAACGGGTGGTCTTGGAAATGATTTCTTGGTATCAAGTTTTGGAAAGCTCTTCTGACCGACATACTTCAATAGGTCAAACTCTTTTCCTCGATAATCCTTGTAAGGAACCATATCGAGAGACGCATAGTTGTACATTCCATAGGAGTTGAAGATGATGTCCGCCGTATGATTTACAACGATATCAACGATTACCTTCATGCCAAGTGCGTGCGCCTTTGCAATCATTGCTTTGAACTCTGTCTCCGTACCTAGATGGGGATCTACGGTTGTGAAGTCAGTTCCCCAATAACCGTGGTATGCAGCGCTACCTTGTTGGACCCAATTTTGGACAACTGGTGGCGTGATCCAAATTGAAGTGAAACCCATGCCCTTGATGTAAGTAAGTTTCTCTGTAAGTCCGACGAAATCGCCACCATGCCAATAACCAATATCTGTCTTATCCAGCCCATTTACTAGTGATCCACCTTTGACAAATGCATCATCATTATTGGGATTACCATTCGCAAATCGATCGGTCATAACGAAGTAGATCGAGTCCTGCGCTAAGGCCCCGCGAGCTATCGGTTTGAAGGTGGGCAGGTTTTCTGCAGTACTGGCCGGAGTTAAGAAAAAGAGGCCAGATACTAGGGTTGTGGCGGTGGTCGCTGTTATTGCTTTCCTTACGAAAGTAGCCACAAACCACCTACTGCATTCTTCGCATTAATGGTTAGCGCTTTACCACTGGCAGTTGGTCCAAAGAGCGTTTTTTTGATTGAATATCCGTACGGAGTGAGATCAATCTTCTCTCGTATCCCCTTACGAGAAACGTAGACCAGTACTGACTCCTTCTTTGATTCCCGTAGATATGCGAGGGAGTCTTTGCCAACGTGTATCCATCGAATCCCACCATGAGCCAGAGCATGACTCTCTTTTCGAATCTTGATTAATTCGATATAGTCAAAGAGCAGTTCACTATTCCATTTCTCTGGGTGATCCCAATCGATGGTTCGTCGACCGTTCTCCCCCCAATTTCCCTCTAGACCGATCTCATCTCCAGCAAAGATGGAAGGAACGCCGGGATATGACATCAACAAAGTCACGCCAGCGATATTTTTCTGACTATCTTTTTTCACCACAGTGTGGAATCGGGCACGATCGTGAGAGCCGAGAAGAATCATGCTGGCAATCAAGGAACGCCATGGAATCCCTGCGGCAAATTGTTGCATCATCTCTGACATAGCAGCACCATCAATCTTAGGAAGCGGTGCTGGCATGCCAAATGAGTCACGGACTTTCTCATCTTCACCATTAAGCCAATACCAAATCGGTTTAGTGAAACCGTTGTAATTCATAGTTCCATGCCAGCCAAAACCATCAAGATCTTCGGCAAAGAAATCAGCATTCTCAGCTACTAACCATGCGTCAGGATTAGCTTCGTGCATGGCTTCCCGAATACCGCGCGCAATCTCGCGATTGAAGTTATCTCCGTAGTAACGGCCAGTCATGTTTCCAACGTCGATACGCCATCCAGACATTCCGAAGGGCTCTCGTAACCAGCGCCGGACAATAGATTTCTCTCCCTCCCACAAAAGCTGTCGGAGCTTCTTGGATGAGAAATTGAGCTTGGGTAGCGACTGAACATTCCACCAGCCGATATATCCCCACTTACTTTTCTTAGTCCAATAGAAGAATTCCCTTTTCTCGCTGCGAGGATTCTTCAGCGCTTCTTGTATCCATGGATGACCTAAACCGCAATGATTTGTGGTGAGGTCGCTCATGACTCTGATTCCGTTTTTTTGAGCGCTCTTTCGCAATTTGATTAGCGCTTCATCGCCCCCCAGCAATGGATCTGCTTCCTCAAAAGATGAAGCGTCGTAACGGTGATTACTTCCACTTGCAAAGATTGGTGTGAAATAGATGGCGTTTACTCCGAGAGAAGAGAGATGATCAAGTTTCTCTTCTACACCGCCAAAATCACCGCCATAGAACTCTTGACTTACTTCTTTCTGATTTAGTGCGGGAATGTCGTTCCACTTTCGCGGAATGGCCCACTCAGGAAGTTTGCGTGCAACTCCTGACTTTGCGAAGCGATCTGGAAAGATTTGATAGAAGATGGCAGTTCGGAGCCATGATGGAGCGTCGTGATGTGCGGTAATTTTGAAGTCAAAGTGGTCCACGACATCACGTGCGAATACTCCAGCAGCATTTAGCCAACGAAAATTCTTTCCATCTCGAAGCAAGAAGCGATAGTTGGTGATGGGACTGACAATTTCAACTGAAACCTGCCACCAATTCTCTACTGAAGTTGATCTACTTTTCTTCAATGGATAAGTAACTGGCTCCCCATCTTGCAAGATCCTTATGTATACATTTTTTACCGAATCCTTTTTTGGCACCCGAATCTTGAGGTTAATCTTCTCGCCCAATTTTGGTGCGCGATTGCTGACATAGAGCTCACTGCCATCATGATGAGGTAAGGGCACGTTTATCCCTTTAGTGAGCCGGCAGTAAGCCCCGAAACAACGAATCGCTGGAGCCAAATGAAGAGCAACATCACAGGCAAAGTCGCAATGAGCGCTCCAGCTGCGAAAGCTCCCCAATTCTCTTGGAAATCGGTCTCGATGAATTGGCGCATACCGACTGCGAGCGTGATGGAATCTTGATTACCGCCCAAGATCACCGACGTCAGCAAGAACTCATTCATAGTACCGATAAAGGAAAGCAGAGCCACAACTGAGAGCATGGGAAGTGCAAGTGGCAAGATGATTCGAACATAGATCTGGCCATGAGATGCCCCATCAATCTTTGCTGATTCATCAATCTCAGAAGGAATTGAGTCGAAGAAACCTTTGAGCATCCATGCATTTATGCCGAGTGCACCACCAGCAAAGATCACAAGAAGCGCGATGGGATTACCAAAATCCATAAATGGAATAGATTCGCGAAGGTCAGCAAGAATCACATAGAACGCAGTGACTGCAAGTAATTGGGGGAACATCTGGATGATGAGAATTGTCATCAAAGTTGTCTTACGACCCCTGTAGCGGAAACGACTTAATGCGTATGCAGCCGTCGCTCCGATTGCGAGCTGAACCACCGCGTTAATTGAAGCAATCAACACAGAATTCCTCATCCAACGCCAATATGGCTGGTCAGGGTTCTCCCACAACAATCGATAGTTATCGAGGCCGCGATATTGAGGAATCAAACTTTGGGTATTGATTTTGCCAAGTTGATCAAAGGAGGCCGAGGCCATCCATATAAGTGGAAAAAGTGCGAAGGCAATAGCAAGCAATGCGATTGCGTGACGCCAGGCCAAAACTCGTAACCATTTATTGAAGGTCATCTTTTTCTCACGAACGACGAGTGCGCTACTCAATTGATGTTCTCCATCTGCTTGGAGCGTCTAAACGCTTGGATGGAAATGACCGCAACGATGAGGAAGTTGATAAAGGAAACAGCGCTAGCAAGCCCATAATCGCGGCCTTTCCCAGCGGTGAAAGCAAGGTTGTAGGTATACGAAATGAGAATATCGGTATGTCCAGCAACGCCACCCGAGTCATACATGACTGGGCCACCTCCAGTAAGGAGATAGATGGATCCAAAATTGCTGAAGTTGTATGCATACGAGGCGATGAGAAGTGGAGTTAGGGCAATTACAACAAGTGGAAGTTTTATATTCCAGAAAACTTGGCGTGGAGAAGCGCCGTCGACCTCGGATGCCTCAACGATCTCCGTCGACAGCGCCTGAATCGCACCTGTCGCAATCAGGAACATATATGGAGTTCCGGCCCAGAGTTGGACAAGAACGACAGCAACTTTCGCCCACCATGGATCGCTTAACCATGGAATCGTTCCAGGCAATAATTTATTGACGATTCCATACGACTCGTTCAACATACCTTTCCATGTCAGGATAGAGAGAACTCCGGGCATCGCATACGGAACAATCATCAAGATGCGATAAATCTTTTTTACCTTAATTTTTGGATGATTAATCGTCAAAGCTAAGAAGAGACCAAGGAAAAAGGTAAGTATTACAACGAGGAAAGGGTAAATAAAAGTCCAAATTAAGACCTTGACTAACGGTGTCCGGTAACGTTCATCGCCGATGACTCGCTCCAAATTTTTCAACCCGATTCGCGCAGTCCAACCTGGTTCCAGCTCTTCCCCTGCTTCGCTTACAAATGAGCCATTCTTATTTGGTCGATATTTCTCCCCCGTAAGTATGTTCTCAACGAAATCTCCCTGAGAGTCATAACGCAACGTCGGGGTAATGCGCTCAACGTTGGTGAAATCCGCTACTCGATATTTGACGTTCTTTTCTAGCCCAGGCACAAAGTAATCACTGAGCTGTTCGAGCGCAGCCGCCTCTTCCGTTTCACTGAGGAAGCTAAATCCCTGAACGCTTTGGATATTGCCATCCGCATCGGCGCTCCACGAATTGGTGGGTAGTTTCTTGATGCCTTGCGAAGTACCCGCGTAAAGATTTCCGTCGCTCTCCTTGATAAGGAGTGTGAGGGTTCCTTCCGGATTCTTCGCCAGACGCATCGGCAAGATTGAGTCATCGCCAACGGGTTCAAGTGAATTGGAAATAATCGAGTCAATGGCAGATTGTTTGTTGAATTCGTGTCCGACAGAAAAGTTAGTGAAGGCAATATAGCCGGTGTAAATGGCCGGATAAATCTGGAATGCCACAAGCAGGATTACACCTGGCATGATGTATTTGGCGGCAACGAATTTACTGCTTAAGAAAATGTAATCGAGAATGAGAGTTGAGATTGCTACATACGCCGCATAAAGAAAACGATCGTTGGCAATGAGTACAGGAACGGACCAGAGCGCAAAAGCATTGAGTCCACCCAATAAGAAGATCTTCAGGAATAAACCTGGCAACCGATGGGAATTCTTGATCTTCATGGATGAATTGATTCGCCTGATTCTCGTATGGAACTTTGGTATCTCATTGAAACTATGGGGACGCCTCTCGGCGTCCCCATAATCTTTCCTACTATTTACTTACGAATCAAGAACCGATTGTCTTCTTGATTGTTGCTGCTGCTGTGGTGAAAGCGGCTGCAGCTGTTGACTTACCGTCTGCAACTGCGTTAAGCGCATTCTCCCATGCACCCCATACCGACCCCATTTGCGGGACGTTGGGCATTGGTTGTGCTCCACCAGAGAAAGAAGCAAAGCCAGCAAGTTCAGCATTTGCCTTCACTGCTGGATCTGATTGGGCAAGAAGGTTTGCTGGCAACTTGCCTGATTCTTTGAACCAAGCAAGACCGAAGTCCTTGTCGCTGGCATATCCGGTGAGGAATGAGCGAGCTGTTACCTTGTTCTTTGCATACTTGGAGAGATAGAAAGCGTTAACGCCAAGGAATGGTGCCGATGGGAACTTTCCTGATGGGAAAGGAACAATCGAGTACTTAACCTTGGTCTGCTTCTTTAGGTCTGAGATATCCCATGGACCCATGATGACGTACGGTGCGCGGCCGCCGTAGAACTCAGCGAAGCCCCATGCGGCATCCTTGCTTAGCACGCCGCTCTTGTAATAATCATCGAGCTTGCTTGCATTTGCTTGGAATTGCTTTCCACCAAGAATATCCTTGAGATCGTAGCTCTTACCGTTCCACTTGAAGATATATCCGCCAAGTGCGGTGAAGAGTGGATAAGAGTGATATGTCGCTCCCTTGGGAAGTTCAAGGCAGACCTTGAATCCCTTGATTGCTGCTTTTGCTGCAGCGCAGTTTGTCTCGAGTTCATCGAGAGTCTTCGGAGCTTTTGCAAGGTCTGTGTTGACGACGAGTGCGACGTTTTCAACATCGACTGGAACGCCCCACTTGAGACCTTTGTATGTGATTGCATCAATTGTTGATGCTGCGTAATTGCTTGCTGCAACGTTGCTTACGCGATCGATGACGCCAGATGATGCGAGACCACCAAGCCAGTCATGAGGTGCGATAACCAAATCTGGTCCAAGGCCCTTTGGTCCTGCAGTGATGAGTTCATCACGAACAGTTCCGAAATCCTTGACGACAACAGTTGCTGTTACGCCATTTGCTTTTGCCCAAGGTGCGATCGCAGCTCTGACTGTTGGTGCTTTACCTGAGTCGGCCCAGATCACAAGATTCTTTGCTGCAGCCTGCGCAGGTGCAACAAAACTTGAGAGGACAAGAGCAGCGGTAGCTATGGCGCCGGTGACGCCTAGA
>RFMK01000113.1 GCA_009927705.1 Actinomycetota bacterium
AGGCGAAGAGCTACACCCAGATAGGGATGGAGGGGCTGATCGAGGAAGCGGTTTCGATCCCGAGGGCAGAGGCGGGGCGACCCGAGGTGATGGCGAGGGAGCCGAGCGCCGCCACCATAGCGCCATTGTCAGTGCAGAGCGCGGGTGGTGGGGTGCGAAGTTCGATTCCCGCAGATGCGCAACGTTCAGTAGCGACGGTGCGAAGGCGGGAGTTCGCCGCAACTCCCCCGGCAATCACGAGTGAATCGATTCCGGTTTCTTTGCACGCTTTGATTGATTTCTGGAGCAAGACATCGACAACTGCTTCTTGGAAAGAGGCCGAGACATCGGCGCGAACATAATCGGGAGTAGCTTGTAAATATCGAGATACTGCAGTTTTCAAACCAGAGAATGAGAAATCAAATTCATGTTCGGCCATATCTTTAGATTGCGTTAAACCTCGCGGGAAATTAATCGCTTTTTCGTTTCCATCTCTTGCATCTTTATCAATGAGTGGTCCACCAGGAAAACCAAGTTTCAATAACCGCGCAATCTTGTCAAAAGCTTCGCCTGCAGCATCGTCAACAGTTTGACCTAATGATTGGATATCGCAAGTAATGTCATTAACTTGCAAGATTGAAGAATGTCCACCACTCACGAGTAATGCAATCGTTGGGCGAATATCTTTTTCGTGCGTCAAGAGATCTACTGCAACATGTGAAGCAAGATGATTGACGCCATACAGGGGTTTGTTGAGCGCGAGCGCCAATCCATTTGCTGCTGATACACCTACTAGTAAGGCCCCAACTAGTCCTGGGCCAGCAGTAACGGCAATCGCATCAAGGTCTTTGAGGTTTATTCCACTCTCTTTCAGCGCTCGATTAATCGCAGGCTGCATAGCCTCCAGGTGTGCACGAGAGGCAACTTCAGGTACTACGCCGCCAAAACGGGCATGTTCTTCAACGCTTGATGAGATCACATTTGCTAAGAGCGTACGACCGCGAACGATTCCGACTGCAGTCTCATCACAAGAAGTTTCAATACCAAGTACTAATGGTTGGGTCATTTCGCCAACTCTTTTCGCATGATTAATGCGTGAATTCCTGGGGCGTAGTAATTGTCACGCCTAGAAACGACTGAATATCCATGCTTTTCATAGAGCGGTTGGGCTTCAGCATTTCCTTCCCGCATCTCCAGCATGAATGCGCTGACATCTCTTTCAATCGCCCAATTCTCAAGCAGGTGGAGCATTTCGGTGGCGATCCCCCTTTTTCGATACGTGGGAATCACGGTCAAAGTGTGAATATCGGCGACATCTCCCGCGAGAGCAATTCCGCCATAGCCAACTAACTCATTTTCATCCATAGCGACAACATATTTTCGAGTTCGTGGGACGCCCGAAAGCTCCTCTTTAAATTGTGCAGCGCTCCAAGGGCTCTCGGGGAATATGGACTTCTCTAACCCAACAAGAATTGGAACATCTAAAGCAATCATGTCGCGATAGGAAATCATGAACGCTCACTTGTCGGAACGGCATCAGGTCGACGCAGATACAAAGGTTCAGATATAGGAGCGGTATGAGATTTTGCAAGAAGCATTGCCATAGATGGGTACAACGCATCTGTGAAACCAAAACCAAATTTCATCTCACTTCGATCTGCGATGACCGCAGGCGCCGATACAGATGGACCTTCTACTCGTACTTCGTATTCATACTTTGCCCAATACACCTCTTTGCGTCGTGCATCCGATGTGACGATATATGAAGCGCTATCAACATCAATCGCGTCGAGCGAACAAGCACCACGCCATGAAATTTTTCGAGCATGCGCAAAAGTCTGGGCAAATGTGATTCCAACTCGAAGCCCGGTGAAGGGACCAGGACCCATGCCGACAACTACTTCGCCAATCTCGTTATTGATACTCAGCGCTTCCTTCACTAACTTAGGTAAAACTTCCGCATGTGCAGTGGCGCCATCATGAAAACCGCTAAAAAGAAGTTGGTTATCGTCGAAGAGCGCCACCGACGTACGGTTAGTGGCGGTATCCATCACAAGTGAGATCACAGGTTGAACCCCTCCCACCGCTTTCCGTGACCGGTAAATTCAACAATCCGATCATCCTCACCTTCACCGAATTCGATAGTGACCAATAGGTAATCTTCCTGAAGGCGTGAGGCCACATTTTCGCCCCACTCAATCACCGTTATTGCGCCCTCTCGGGCGGTATCTAAATCCAGATCATCAATCTCAAAGTCCTGCTTTGTACTGCCGAGAAGACGATAAGCATCAACATGGATTAGTGGAATCTTTCCTTTATGGGTGCGAGAAATTACGAAAGTTGGCGAGGTGATATCCGTGATCCCCAAGTGTTTGCCGATTCCCTGAGTCATTGCGGTTTTTCCAGCACCCAAATTACCTTGCAGGACAACAATGTCTCTGGCTTGCAATCTGGTTGCGAGTCGGGCGCCTAAATCACGCATTGCTTCAACAGAAGTGATCAGCACTGTGGAATCGTACCGATTACTTGAAGATTGGAGTGCGACCCTTCCAGTTTCCGAGAATGCGCTCAGCAGATGTGCCCAATACTTTCTCGGTGATAGATGCGTAGATATCTCGGAAATCTGTTGTTACCGCAAGATCATCATTCTTCAGATTATTGAGCGCTGGTTGATCTCCATAAAATCCACCTTTAATCCGCTCGCCCAAAACAAAAACTGGTCCTGACGTTCCATGGTCCGTACCTTCGGATGCATTAGCTTTGACTCGTCGACCAAACTCGCTATAAACAAGTACAACGACATCCTTACTTCGATTAGTTGCACGCATTTGGGACATGAATTTTGAAATACCCTGCGAGACAGCTTGTAGCAAAATTGATTGTGCACCTTTTTCATTTGCGTGAGTGTCAAAGCCTCCTAACGAAACTGACCAAACTCTCGTGGGGGCACCAGCTGAAACAAGTTTTGCAACGATATCGAGTTGCTGCGTGAGATTGCTATCACCACCCGCATTTCCACCCATCACTGTTGGTAAGTCAGAAGCAATTGGAGCGGGAGCTTTCAGTATTGGTGTGATGTCATCAGAAACGCTGAAAAGATTTCGCATTGAGCGTGCCGCCATCGATTGTAAGACGTTGTCGCTCCTACTCTCTACGGCTAACTTTAGACAATCACTTGCAAGCGAGCCTGTTGGCACTTTCAGTCCACCTAAGGGAAGCACTGATCCAGACCGCTTCTCGCCAGCAAGAAGTGGCGGAAGTACTGAGCCAAGGCCGATAGCCAGAAGTGGGTCTTCGGGTTGTGTTTCTACCCATCGACCTAACCAACCAGTTTTCGCCGCAGTTAGCGATGCAGATTGCCAGATTGCCATCGAGGAAAAATGTGATCGATCTGAATTTGGATATCCGACCCCGCGAATAATTGCAACTTGGTTTCTATTCCAAAGATTGTGCATTCCAGTCATAGAACCGTTGAGAAAAAGACCTTCAGAAAGCGGCAACAGTTCACTTTCGCTGTACGAGATTCCTGGGCGAAGCGATCGATATAACGCATCGGAAGCCGGAACTACTGTGTTTAATCCGTCATTTCCACCATACAACGTGACTACAACAAGAATAGGTGTACCTAAAGGAAGTGGTCTGGTAATGGCTGCGTTAGCAATATCTTCAATCGTCAACGAAGTTGCTGCAACGCCGAGCGCTCCTGCACCTGTTGCCTTGAGGAACTGTCGCCGAGTAATTGTGTCCATCAATTCCTTTCCTATGCGCTCACTACATATTCAGGTGAACAGAGAGCTAAGAGTGTCAAACGAGAGGGATCTTGTCTTGCACCTTGAAGTGCCATTGCGGTTCGCGAACTCCACTCTGCAACTCCAAGCCAATCTGCAAGGGCATCTATGCGATCCTTCACCGCCACCGAGGTGATGGGTGTTAGGTCGCCGCTCTTAATCAACGCAGCTGCAAAGTCAATCCGATACTGCGCAGCAGATGTTGAGAGCCACGCTTGGTCTGCAGGCCATCCGCCGACATTAGGTGGCAGGAAAGGTAGTTGACCCATCAAGTTCAAGTAGTTGCGAATCAATGCGGTATTAGGAAAAGTTGAGGGTGTGATTGACAACGCACGACATGCCGAAACAAACCAATCAATGGGACTTTTGACCATGGAATTTGATGGATCGTTCAAAGATGGGTGAGCACCTATAGCACGCACTAACGTGGCAATCTCTCGATTACGAAATGACTCTCGTAGCCGATTGTCAGTAAGTGGATTCATCGAAGAAATAAATCGATACCAAAGTCGCTCCGTGATGAAAAGTGCACAATCTTCCCTAGAGACAAGGAAATCACTCAATGAACTCGCATCGAAGGTTCCGGTGGTGCCCAGAAAACTTATGGCACCCGAGTAATGCTGCTTTGGCAGAAAGGTGACTTCACCACTACTTGCTTTTACTCGATATCCTGTTAAAGCTTTTGCAGTTTCGCGGACATCGCTCTCGGTATAGCGATTTACACCAAGAGTAAATAGCTCCATCAACTCTCTGGAGAGGTTTTCGTTGGGCGCTTTGATTGTATTGGTCTGGCCATCGAGCCAAAAAATCAATGCTCCATCATTAACCATCGCACGGGACATGTCAGCGAAGTTCCCCAACGCATACTTACGTAACGTTGTGTTCTGTAGATACATTGGAAGTGGGTCATCAACTTTTGCGATTGATGTTGCCCAATGTCCATGCCAAAACCATGTCATGCGCTCCGTGAGTGAGTGACTCGACAAGACCATACGATCTAGCCACCACATTGTTAACGATGTGCTCTGAGCTCTCTTCTCCGTTACATAAGGAACCAACTCTGGAGTGTTAGGCGCTGGGCGATTACCGAGGTCACGGACGACAGGAGGAGATTGAGAATCGGCGAAATCATCGCTTGAAGGTGCCACGAGATACACGGCCGC
>RFMK01000013.1 GCA_009927705.1 Actinomycetota bacterium
ACCAATCGAAAGTACAACGCGTTTGTTTTTCCACGAGGTTGGAAGTGAAAACTCTCGCTCATATACACCAGTTGGATTTTCCTGAGGGACAGTCGGCGGCAGTTGATCAAATGGCATCTGGGTGTTGGTGTAATGAGGCCTATCGCCAAATGGTTGTTGGCCATTGATCATCGTCCAAAGACCAGGAACGGGAATGGTCTGCCAACGCTTGCTTGGTTCTTGATCTGGGCGATCAAGGAGCTGGAAGTTCCAATCTCCATCGAGTGACATCGACATGAGGTGACCGATATTGAGCATCGGCAAACGATTAACCGAAGTGGTCTCGGGACTCATCCAAATGGGCGTCGGCATAAGAGGCGCATTCTTTCATCAGATTCTCGCGTTTTCGTCTTTACCCTTCGACTGCCATACTTAGCCGCTGAAAACGCCTCCCTAGCTCAGTGGTAGAGCATCCGCCTTGTAAGCGGAAGGTCGTCAGTTCAATCCTGACGGGGGGCTCCACACCAGATGAGTAATCTCCTGCTATGAAGCCAAACTCTAACGATTTCGATGTGGTCGTTATTGGATCTGGATTTGGTGGATCAGTCGCAGCACTACGTTTAACGGAAAAGGGTTATCGCGTAGCAGTTTTGGAGGCAGGTCGACGATTCAAAGAGAAAGATTTCCCGAAGACTTCGTGGCGACTTTCTCGCTTTTTATTTATGCCACGACTTGGCTTGCGAGGAATTCAACGCATCCACGCTCTACCCGATGTTTTAATTCTTGCCGGCGCAGGTGTTGGTGGCGGTTCGTTGGTATACGCAAATACTCTATACATGCCACCTGATTCATATTTCAACGATTCTCAATGGAATTCGATCACTGATTGGAAATCAGAATTAACTCCTTGGTATGACCAAGCGTCACGAATGCTCGGCGTTGCCGAAAATCCTTATTTCTCTCCATCAGATCAAGCAATGAAAGAAGCCGCTGATGCGATGGGAGTTGGGCATACATTCAAGATGGCGCCACTTGGTGTGCATTTCGGCAAAGGCCCAGGAATTATTGAAAAGGATCCATATTTTGGCGGCGTGGGCCCAGATCGCCATGGATGCCAACAATGTGGTGCGTGTATGACGGGTTGTAGATTCAACGCAAAGAACACTCTGCCTAAGAATTACCTTGGTTTAGCTGAAAAAGCTGGCGCGCAAGTATTTCCCGAAACCACAGTTGAAACAATAGAAGAACTTCCTGGCGGGGGATGGAAAATCACGGCGCGTAAGAGCTCGGCTTGGTTTGGCGGAAAGCGCGTTTTCACAGCTGGAGATGTAGTTGTGGCTGCAGGAACCTATAACACCCAGAAGCTATTGCATCGCATGAAGGATTCAGGAACTCTGCCGAAACTATCTTCCGCACTTGGAAAACTCTCGCGGACTAATTCCGAAGCCCTAACTGGTGCGATCATGCCGCACAAAAATGAGATTGATTTCTCCCAAGGTGCTGCGATTACTTCATCTTTCTTCCCGGACGACCATACGCATATTGAGCCGGTTCGCTATGGCAAAGGCTCGAATTTTATGGGACTTTTGCAGACAGTAATGACCGATGGAACACGTGCTCGCGATCGTCGTTCGATGTGGATAAAGACAGTGATTACCAAGCCATCGATGTTCTTGAAGATTTTCGATGTTCGTCGCTGGAGTGAGCGAACTGTGATTGCGTTAGTGATGCAGAATGTGGATTCAGCGCTCTCGGTTCGTGGCAAGAAAGGCCTATTTGGTTGGCGTTTGACCTCCAAGAATGATTCGGACAAACCCAATGCAACATATATTCCAGCCGCAAACGAAGTGGTTCGAAAGATTGCCGATAAATATGGTGGAACTCCGGGCGGACATATTGGTGATCTCGTTAGTGCACCGTTCACAGCTCACTTCGTTGGTGGTTGTGTGATTGGTGAATCGGTGGATAAGGGAGTGATTGATCCTTATCACCGGGTTTGGAATTACCCAACGCTTCATATCGTTGATGGTTCAAGTGTTACAGCAAATCTTGGTGTTAATCCATCGCTGACGATAACCGCTCAAGCAGAACGTGCATTCTCATTCTGGCCAAATAAAGGTGGAAGTGATACTCGTCCAGTTCAAGGTAGTGGCTACCAGCGAATTAGCGCGGTTGCACCAGAGAAGCCATTTGTGCCAGAGCACGCCTACGGAGCTTTACGCCTGCCCGCGAATTCGTAACGTCTCTTTTAAGCGCCGATTTGGATTTAGTGTGACGGGAAAGCTTGGATCACGATAGAAATCTTGCAGAATCTGTTTCACAACGCGGGGCTTTTCTTTTAAGACCGCGTGTGAGGTTCCTGGAACAATTGCGAGTTGGGCGTTCGGGATTGATTCATAGAGTGAAACAGTGTGATC
>RFMK01000060.1 GCA_009927705.1 Actinomycetota bacterium
CAAGCGCTTTGTCCCAGGCTCGTTTGCTCCAACTGCGATTCGTTGGGGACGCGATAATCGAACCTGCGCTTACCGTTTAGTTGGACATGGAAAGAGCCTTCGTCTTGAGAATCGAGTTCCTGGCGGAGATGTGAATCCATATCTTGCAGTCTCCGGAATCATCGCCGCAGGTCTTGATGGAATCAACAAGAAGATGAAGCTTGAATCTATTTTTGAAGGTAATGCTTATGTTTCTGATTCACCACGTGTCCCAAGTTCAATGCTTGAAGCTCGAAATCTCTGGGCCGAAAGCGCGTGGGTTCGTGAAGTATTTGGGAAAGAAGTACAAGATCACTACACCAATTTTGCAGATGTCGAAATTGCGGCGTATGGAAAAGCAGTCACAGATTGGGAACTTTTCCGTAACTTCGAGAGGTTTTAAAGAATCGTGTCCCTCACGTATCAAGTGATCAACCCTGCCACTGAAGAACTAGTGACGGATGTTTCTCTAGCAGATCTTACTCGCACTGATGACGCTATCGAACGCGCCCACCGAGCATTTCATTCATGGCGTGCCATTTCTCCTGGAGAACGCGCCAAGTTATTGCGGGCATTCGCACAACACGTCACAAACCATCGTGAGGAATTAGCTCAACTTGAGATTATCAACTCAGGCCACACACTTGGTAATGCGTTATGGGAAGCAGACAACGTCGCCAATGTCCTTAACTATTACTCCGCTGCACCAGAACGCCTTTTCGGAAAACAAATCCCAGTCCCAAATGGAATTGATATCACCTTTAAGGAGCCACTTGGTGTAGTCGGTGTCATCGTTCCTTGGAACTTCCCGATGCCAATCGCTGGTTGGGGTTTTGCGCCCGCGTTAGCTGCCGGAAATACCGTCGTTCTCAAACCCGCCGAATACACACCGCTTACTGCAATGAAGTTAGCGGAAATCGCACTCAAAGCTGGAATTCCCGAAGGCGTCTTCACAGTCATCCCTGGCAAAGGTTCCATTGTTGGAAATAGATTTGTGACACATCCGAAGGTGCGCAAAATCGTTTTCACTGGTTCGACTGAAGTTGGTAAATCCATCATGGCAGGGTGTGCTGACCAAGTAAAACGCGTAACACTCGAATTAGGTGGCAAAAGCGCCAACATCATTTTTGCAGATAGCGATCTCGAACGTGCTGCAGCAGCAGCACCGGGCGCTGTTTTCGACAATGCGGGACAAGATTGCTGTGCGCGCTCACGAATCTTGGTTGAGAAAAAAGTATTCGACTCATTCATGGGTTACTTCGAAACCGCAGTAAAGAAATTCCGCGTGGAAGATCCACAACTTTCGACGGCTGAAATGGGACCACTCATCAGCAAAAAACAATGGGAGAGTGTGCAAACTTTCCTTGATGAACCGGTCGCATTCACAGGAAGCGCGCCATCAGGAAAAGGTTTCTGGATGGCACCAACAGTTTTACAACCGAAATCAACCTCAAGTCGGGCTTGGCGGGAAGAGATATTTGGACCTGTTGTGAGCATCATGCCTTTCGATGACGAAGCCGATGCAATCGCAAAAGCAAATGACACTGAGTTTGGATTATCCGGTTCCATCTGGACCAATAATTCAGCGAAAGCTATTCGAGTTTCACGTGCAGTCGAAAGCGGAAATCTCTCCGTCAATTCGAACTCTTCGGTTCGTTATTGGACACCTTTTGGTGGCTATAAACAATCAGGGCTTGGTCGAGAACTCGGACCTGATGCATTGGATTCATTCACTGAAGTAAAGAACGTCTTTATCAACACAGATAACTAAAGGAAAGGCAACCATGTCAGAACGTCTCGCAGGCAGAGTCGCAGTCATCACTGGCGCAGGAAGCGGAATCGGTTTGGCCACCGCTCGTCGCCTCGCTGCTGAAGGTGCAAAAGTTGTCGCAGTCGACACAAATGAAGAGACTGGAAAGAAGATTGCCGCTGAGTGCGGCGGCATCTTCGTCAAGGCTGATGTCACGAGTGAAGCTGATGTTGCAAATATGTATAAAGTCGCATTCGATACATATGGACGTATCGATATCGCCTTTAACAACGCTGGGATTTCACCTCCTGATGACGATTCAATCTTGATCACCGGTATCGATGCATGGGAGCGAGTACTTCGCGTCAACACCACTTCAGTTTTTCTCTGCTGCAAAGCAGTAATTCCTTACATGCAGAAACAAGGTAAAGGTTCAATCATCAACACCGCATCCTTCGTTGCGACTATGGGAGCTGCAACATCACAGATTGCTTACACCGCATCTAAAGGCGGAGTGCTTTCAATGAGCCGCGAACTTGGTGTGCAATTTGCACGCGAAGGAATTCGCATTAATGCGCTCTCACCTGGACCTGTGAACACGCCACTACTTCAAGAACTCTTTGCCAAAGATAAAGAGCGTGCTGCACGTCGATTGGTTCATATTCCTATGGGTCGTTTTGCCGATGCCAGCGAAATCGCCGCAGCAGTGGCATTCCTTGCCAGCGATGATTCGAGCTTCATCACTGCATCGAACTTCTTGGTTGATGGTGGAATTTCTGGAGCGTATGTAACTCCGCTTGATAATTAAGCGGAAGTAACG
>RFMK01000012.1 GCA_009927705.1 Actinomycetota bacterium
TGTTGATTTGTTGAACTCACATGTCCTCCATTTCGATGAATCCGAGGTGAGAGCCTCAGTTAATACGCAATGGTGCTACTGCTGAAAGGCAATGTGAAGCACATAATTGAGAAAAGACCTATTTTTTTCGCGTAACTAGCTCCATCATGCGGGGAAATTCGAGGGATTCCAAAGCTTCTCGCATCGAGTCATATTTCAACATTCCCCATTCCCAGAAGTCGAAATCAAGTTCTGAAATCGAATTTTGAATGGAGGCCCAGAGCGTCCAACCGTATTTTGCAAGCTGACAGAAGAGCCAAGCTCGAGCTAATTTATCGGGTCGAGAACCTTGGTAATACTCATTCACTAAAATCTCAAGAGCATCAAAAGGAAGTTCGGCTTCGGACCAGATATTTCCTAGTTCGAAGCAGGCGTCATTATTTCCGGAATATTCATAATCAATAAGCCATATCTTCTTACCATCATCAATGAAATTTGCAGGAAGTAAATCGTTGTTGCACGGCACTGTTCCATCGTCATTTACCGCAAAAGCGCGCTTTACCTCGTCAAAGACTGGGGAAAGCTCAAGATATCCCGCTGGAAGTCGGAATCCCTTTTCTTTCACAATGGCGAGATAGCGCTGTTGAATTTCAAACATATTGAATTCACGATCGAATCGTTGTGCTGAATGTAATTGACGGACGCTCGAAGCAATACGTTTGAGGTTCTGGCCTACATCCTCGCTGTTGTAAGTTTTCCCATCAATGAAAGAGATAACTAATAATCCGCGTCCGCGTAAATAATCGAATATTTCTGCTCCAATCCCAACTTCAGCAGCAAGTCGGGAATTGTTGAATTCCGAATCTCGATCAATAGATAGTAGCTCTGAAGAATTACTTGAAATTCGGGCGACGAATTTGCCTGATGTAGATTCAACATAGAGATTTCGATTAGTGAGTCCACCAGATAATTCCCTGATCATGGTGCGATTTTGTAATACTTTCACTTCATCGAGAAGTGTGCCAAAGAGTCTTTCGAGATTCTCATTCTCAGTTGGCACGCTTCTAGGATACATTTCACTTATGGCAGATAACAGCCTCCCCTCACGCGCAAAGATTGTCATCATCGGCGGCGGAGTTGGCGGTACTTCTGTCGCTTTTCATCTAGCCGAACTAGGCGAACGTGACGTCATCCTGTTAGACCGAAGCGATCTCACGAGTGGATCAACTTTTCATTCTGCAGGACTTGTAGGTCAATTACGTGCGGACCCCACTTTGACAAAAATGAATATGCATTCGGTAGATCTCTACCGCAGACTTGAAAAGAGCGATACTCCACCGAGCTGGAAAGAATGCGGCAGCATCAAAATCGCTTCCACTCCAGAGCGAATGCAGGAAATACGCCGACAGATAGGTTGGGCAAAGAATTTTGGTCTTGACCTCCACGAAATTTCACTCAATGAATTAAGAGAGAAGTTCCCACTTATTGACTTAGATGGCGTTCTTGGTGCCTGCATCATGAAATCTGATGGACAAGTAGATCCATCACAACTCTCTTTAGCTCTTGCATCTGGCGCGCGTGCCTTGGGAGTAAAGATTCAAACCTATACTCGAGTGCTATCGATTGAAACAAAAGAAAACCGCGTTTCGAAAGTTGTGACTGATAAAGGTGAGATTGAATGTGAGATTGTCGTCAACTGTGGTGGAATGTTTGCCGCTGAGATTGCGCGCATGGTTGGAGTCCGAGTTCCAATTGTTCCGATGAGCCATCAGTATTTGATTACTGAGAATTTCCTTGACCAAAGCCAACCTATGCTTCCATCGCTTCGTGATCCAGACAATCTCATCTATTTCCGCCAAGAAGTTGCTGGTCTTGTTATGGGGGGATACGAGCGACGTTCTCAAGAATGGAGCGCAAGTTCTGAGAATTACGATTCAATTCCTGCAGACTTCAATGGCAAATTGCTTCCAGAAGATTGGGATCGGTTTGAAGAGATTGCAGAAAATGCCAGTAAAAGAATTCCAATTATGGGTGAACTAGGTTTTAAAAACTTTATTAATGGCCCTGAAGGATTCACGCCTGACAATGAATTCTGTCTCGGTGAAACCGAAGTCAATGGTTTTTATGTTGCTGCAGGTTTCTGTGCACATGGCATCGCAGGGGCGGGAGGTATTGGAAAAGTAATGGCGGAGTGGATTGTCGCCGGCGAACCAACAATGGACTTGTGGCATATGGATATCCGCCGCTTTGCACAAGCATATGAATCGCCGAAATTTACTCTGGCAAGAATCAAAGAAAATTATGAGGCTTATTACGATATTCATTATCCAGGTGAAGAGCGAGAAACCATGCGTCCACACAACACATCACCCATTTACGAATGGCATAAAGCGAACAGAGCGGTTTTCGGCGAAAAATTTGCGTGGGAGCGCGTCAATTATTACCAACGAAGTGACGACAATGAAGC
>RFMK01000091.1 GCA_009927705.1 Actinomycetota bacterium
TGACTTATCCACGGAATCCCCGCATAAAGGGCTTCCAAGTGAAGAGTTCGGGCATCTTTTCGGGCATGCGATTTGCCGTCGTCGTCGCAGCTTTTCTTATCGGGTTAGTGACTGGAGTCGCCGCATCGCCCGAGGCTAATTTTCCTTCGGAAGAGAATTCCAAACGTCGCGAGATTGTTTTTGAATCACATTAATCAAGCGCGAGGGTGCGCTTGTTCGTAGGCTTTTTTGATTCTTTCCTCTGAAACATGGGTATAGATCTGGGTCGTAGAAAGTGAAGAGTGCCCCAATATTTCCTGCACAGTTCGTAGATCTGCGCCACCTTCCAGTAAATGAGTTGCAGCGCTATGCCTTAAAGCATGAGGTCCGACTCTCTTATTTGCACCGAGAGCCTCTGTAGCTAGATAGACGATCTCCCGCACGACTCGTTGATCGATTCTCTTGCCACGAGAGCCAAGAAAGAGCGCACGCTCTGTCGCAAAATGAGTTAACTTGCTACGCCCTTCTGCAATCCACAATTCCAGCGCTCGCATCGCCGGAATTCCAATTGGAACAATCCGTTCTTTATTACCTTTTCCGATAACTCGCAGCGTGTTTCGTTCGCGATCAATATCTTCTAAGTTCAATCCCGTGAGTTCAGAGACACGAATTCCTGAGCCATAAAGCGTTTCGACAATTGCAATATCGCGGATTGATTCTGGTGTTTGTTCTTCATTCGCTCGTGTCTGCAGCGCTTCTAAAGTGAGCGAGGCGCTATCTACATCCAAAACCTCGGGAAGATGACGTTCTGGCTTAGGAGCAACAAGATCTCGACCAATATCTCTCTCTAACCATCCATTTCGCGCACCCCAATAAGTAAAGGCCCTTATCGAGACAACGCGTCTAGTTATGGAAGAGCGGGCGGCGCCGCGAGATTGGAGATTAGCTAGCCACGATCTGATGTGATTGAGAGTAAGTTGTGAGAATTCGACTATGCCAAGTTGATTGACATGAAGCAGTAGTGATTCAAGATCAGCTACATAAGCACGGATGGAATTCTCGGAGAGATTGCGCTCGTTTACCAAGTGCGCGCGGTATGCGGCTTCGAGTTCTTGATCAAGGGCCATGCATTACAGATTACTCAAAAATCAACCTTTTGATGGATGGACACAGCGTTGCTAATACGCAACACTAAAGCCACGCTGATTCTCGATGCCTTGTGCATCACCTTCGGTGGTTTGTCGGTACCGAATGGATTGATACGTCACTCATCGAAGGAGCGTGAATGAAACTACTTCTAGTCGTGAGCGATATCTGCTTTGAACCCTCAATCACAAATAACGCTACTGAGATACGAATTACGATCGGGACTTCTCATGATTTTGACGACATCCTTGATGTCACAAGCGGAATTCTCACGAACGAGCAGATTGCTCACATTCATCGACTTTGGTCAGACGACGAATTTCCACGTAACTTTGAACGCATCGGTGATGAGTTAATCATCTCCGCTCGAGAATAGTTATCGAGACTTTTTTTCTATTGCCCCTAAAGCAACTAAGAGGGTTTCAGGCGAGACTTCAAGTGCCTCGCAAAGCGGACCAATCACATCTATCTTCGGTACGCGTTCTTGTCTAAAGTAACGTGACAACGATCCGCGATCGATTCCTGTTCTTTGGTGAAGATCTTCGAGCCCATTCAAATTGAGACTCTTCATACGTGCGCGGAGCCAACTTGCTGTCTCGTCAGGAGAGTTGCGGTGTCCACGCTTTGTTGCAATCCGCATATTCCGTGCTTACTCCTATTCCGGCTTCTTGCCCTTTCGGAGTAGACCATAAGTCAGTGCATCCTCTAAAGCCATGGCCGACGCGGCTATAACATTTTCATGTACGCCGATTGTGCTCCATTCACCGCTGCCGTCGCTGGTCTCCACGAGCACACGAGTTACTGCGCCAGTTCCAAGGCGCCCTTCCAAGATACGTACCTTGTAATCTGTGAGCTCTAATTCCGAAAGCTCTGGATATAACTTCTCAAGTCCGTTACGCAAAGCGCGATCAATAGCGTTGACGGGACCGTTTCCTGTGCCATCAGATTCAATTACTGAGCCTTTGGCTTTGATACGGACCGATGCCCGTGAAGTCACAGTGTGATCATCGCTCTGATCAACAGTGGTTTCCCAACTTTCAAGGCTGAAGAACTGGGGACGTTTTCCGTCTAATTCTTCACGGAGAAGCAATTCAAATGACGCATCAGCAGCTTCGAATGTATAGCCACGTGCCTCCATTGCTTTCACTCGTTCCACTACACGTGTAACAACTTCCTTCTGTTGGCTTAGGTCAATACCAAGTTCTTGAGATTTCAATTCGATTGATGCCCGACCTGCCATATCTGAGACCAACATTCGCATGTCGTTTCCGACACTTTCTGGATCTTCATGTTGGTACAACGCAGGATCAACCTTGATAGCCGAAGCATGAAGTCCGGCTTTGTGAGCAAATGCGGAGACACCAACGTAAGGCTGGCGTGCACTTGGGGAAACGTTGGTTACTTCAGCAACTGCGTGCGAGATTCTGAATGCCTCTTCTAACGAACCTTCGGGAAGAACTTGTTGTTTCTTCTTCAATTGTAGATTGGCAATAATGGAAACTAGGTCGGCGTTACCTGTTCGTTCTCCATACCCGTTTAATGTTCCTTGGACATGAGTTGCACCTGCAGCTACGGCTGCAAGTGAATTAGCAATTGCACAACCAGTGTCATTGTGGCAGTGAATTCCGAGTCGAGCGGAGCTCTTTGCTAAAACTTCATGAACCACGTTTGATAATTCATCGGGCAACATACCGCCGTTGGTGTCGCATAAAGCGATGACATCTGCGCCCGCTTCAGCCGCAGTTCGTACTACTTCTAGTGCATATGCTGGATTTGATCGATATCCATCAAAGAAGTGTTCCGCATCAAGGAAGACGCGTTGTCCTCCTTTACGTAGAAACTCAATAGAGTCTTTGATCATCGCAAGGTTCTCATCAAGATTAGTTTTGAGGGCTAGATCGACATGTCGGTCGTGAGATTTAGCTACGAGCGTTACTGCGGGTGCGCCGGATTCTTGAAGTGCGCGAAGGAGAACATCATCTGCCGCTTTCACATTCGGTCTACGCGTTGCGCCAAAAGCCACAAATGTCGCGTTCTTGAGCTTCAATTCCGTCTGAGCGAGTTTGAAGAACTCAGTATCTTTCGGATTTGCTCCAGGCCATCCGCCTTCTATGAATCCAACGCCAAGATCATCAAGGTGGCGAGCAATTGTGAGTTTGTCATGTACCGAAAGATTCAAGCCTTCTTGCTGTGCGCCATCGCGCAACGTGGTGTCATAGATATGAAATGCATCAGAGATGGCCATTAGATGACTTTCTTCATCCAGCCATGTTTATCTGCAATCGTTCCGTGTTGAACGCCGAGCAGGTGGTTGCGAATTTCCATTGTGATAGGACCTGGATTTCCATCACCGGTGACCCAAGTTCCATGAGCGCTCTTCGCAGTTCCAACTGGTGCGATAACTGCAGCAGTGCCGCAAGCAAAGATCTCGGAGATTTCGCCGCTGGCAACTCCATCACGCCATTCATCGATTGAAATCATTCCTTCTTGAACTTTGTAGCCCAAGTCAGAAGCGACAGAAAGAATCGAATCTCGAGTAATTCCAGGAAGGAGAGTTCCGGTGAGTTTTGGCGTAAAGATTGTTGCTTCTTTGCCTTTACCGCGGACGAAATAGAGGTTCATACCGCCCATTTCTTCCACCCAACGGCGTTCTTGTGCATCAAGCCAGACCACTTGATCACAACCTTCTTTTGCTGCTTGTTGTTGGGCAAGCAACGATGCAGCGTAGTTTCCGCCGCATTTTGCTTCTCCTGTTCCGCCCAAAGCTGCGCGTACGTACTCTGTGGAGATCCATACTGTGACCGCTTTAGCCGCATTGAAATATGCGGCCGCTGGTGTAGCGATAACTGCAAATAACGCCTTATTTGAAGGTCGAACGCCAAGACCAACTTCGGTCGCAATCATGAATGGGCGGATATATAGCGACTCACCAATTTTCTTTGGTACCCAACCTGCATCTTGCACAACGAGCGCTTTTACTGCAGCAACAAAATCATCTACCGGTAATTCTGGAAGAGTGATGCGCGCAGCGCTCTTTGCAAAACGAAGACCGTTTGCTTCAGGGCGAAAGAGAGCGATCGAACCATCGGGTTGGGAATACGCTTTCATGCCTTCAAAGATTTCTTGCCCATAATGGAAGACCATCGCCGCAGGATCGAGGCTCAAAGGTCCGTATTCCTTCACGGTTACATCAGACCAGCCAGAATTTTGATTCCATTCCGCGACCACCATGTGATCGGTGAAATACTTTCCAAATCCCGGTTCTGCGACACACTTCTCGCGTTCGGCATCGGCAAGTTTCTTCGTCGATGGAATCACGTTGATTTTCATTAGCTCAGCGCTTTCACTAGCGCATTGCCAACTTCAGAAGTACTTCGTTTTGCATCTCCCCTAGAGAGAAGATCCTTCTCAACAGCTTTTTCTACATCACTCGCAGCTTCATTCAAGCCAAGATGACGCAGCAGCATCGCCACAGACATCACTGTTGCAGTCGGATCGGCGATTCCCTTGCCTGCGATATCTGGAGCCGAACCATGTACCGGTTCAAACATCGAGGGGAATCTGCCTTCTGGATTGATATTGCCCGAGGCAGCTAATCCGATGCCACCGCATATTGCCGCGGCAATATCCGTCAAAATATCGCCAAAGAGATTGTCAGTAACAACAACATCAAAACGATCCGGATTCGTCACGAAGAACATCGATGCGGCATCAACATGCAGGTAGTCAGTAGTGATATCTGGAAACTCTTTTGCGACTGCATTGAATGTGCGAGTCCATAGCCCGCCCGCACGAGTAAGAACATTGTTCTTATGAACCAGAGTGAGCTTCTTGCGTGGACGTTTTTGGGCACGCGCAAATGCATCGCGGATAACTCGTTCGGCGCCGCGACGTGTATTCAAACTCTCTTCCGTGGCAATCTCATCTGCAGTTCCATGTGCAAGAACACCACCAGCTCCGACATAAGGGCCTTCTGTTCCTTCACGCACCACAACAAAATCAATTGGCGCTTCGGTGCGAAGCGGACCCTTCGTGCCGGGATACAAACGTGCCGGACGTAAATTGATGTAATGATCAAAAGCGAAACGAAGTTTCAGTAACAATCCTCGTTCAAGTACGCCGCTTGGGACGGTTGGGTCTCCAACAGCTCCGAGCAAGATCACATCAAATGACTTTAGTTCTTCCAGGACTGAATCAGGGAGCGTCTCTCCGGTTTGATGCCAATAACGAGCACCGAGTTCAAACTCTTTCTTACTGAAAGTTGCGCCATACTTTGTGGCGACAGCATCGAGTACTTTAAGACCTTCAGCTACGACCTCAGGCCCAATTCCATCTCCGCCGATTACAGCGAGCTTGAAATTTTTACTCATGGCTGCAATGACACCGATCGAGATACGCGAGCGCCAATCTCCTTAGCGATCTTTGATGTGATCTCGGTCGGGATTGCTGAATCAACAGTGAGGGCCATCAGCGCTTCTCCCCCAGCCTTATCCCGAGCTACCTGCATATTTGCGATGTTGATCTTCGTTGAACCAAGAATGTTTCCAACAGCGCCGACAACGCCTGGTTTATCTTCATAAATAAGGAAAAGGAGATGATCTGATGGAGGAAGCTCGATATCAAACTTATTTATTCGAACAATCTTCTCCACTTTTCGGATACCCATCAACGTTGCATCAACTTCAACGCGCAATCCGTTTGAAAACGCAGCGCGCAACGCAATCATGCTTCGGTAATCCTCACATTCAGATTCCGTCGCAACTGTTGAGGTCATTCCCTTTTCTAGCGCCAAGTTTGGAGAATTCACATAGGTGACATCCTCCATTCCGGTTGCAAGTAGTGCACCTTTAAGTGCAGAAGTTCCGAGAATTGAACAATCGTGTGCCGAAACTTCTCCCATGACGGTGATTTCGATTGAAACTGGAAGTTCACCTTCGAGTAAAGTTGCAATCTGCGCCATCTTCTCTACAAGTGGAAGTGATGGACGGATCTCCTCATGGATTTCGCCACCCTTTACATTCACAGCATCAGGGACAAGTTCGCCTGAGAGAGCTTTTCTCACTGAGATTGCAACAGCAATTCCAGCGCGCTCTTGGGCTTCATCAGTAGATGCACCTAGGTGCGGAGTCGCAACTACTTGATCTAAAGCAAATAATGGTGAATCGGTGCATGGTTCAGTTGCAAAGACATCAAGTCCAGCGCC
>RFMK01000116.1 GCA_009927705.1 Actinomycetota bacterium
GTTCGGCTCGATTTGCGCCGTCACAATTGCGCACCTCGAAATCAGGTCCCAACGCCTCAAGCGTTGCGGGACTTAATTCCTCAGCAATTAATACAACAGGTTTACTCACGCGCAGCCGATCCTTCTTTGTAGTCATCTTTATTCGCGGCCTTTACCCATGACATCATTTTGCGAAGGTTGCGGCCAACTTCCTCGATCGGATGTTGTTCGCCCTTTGCACGAAGCGCCTTAAATTCTGGAGCGCCTGCATCTTGATCAGCGATGAAGCGAGCTGCGAAAGCGCCGCTTTGAATGTCGGCAAGAACCGCCTTCATATTCTCTTTAACGTGTGGATCGATAACACGCGGACCTGAGATGTAGTCACCATATTCAGCGGTATCAGAAACTGACCAACGTTGTTTTGCGATTCCACCTTCATACATAAGGTCAACGATCAGTTTGAGTTCGTGTAAGCACTCAAAGTACGCAACTTCTGGTTGGTAGCCCGCCTCAATCAAAGTTTCAAAACCATATTGAACGAGTTGTGATGCTCCCCCACAGAGAACTGATTGTTCACCGAAGAGATCTGTTTCTGTTTCTTCGGTAAAGGTGGTGAGAATTCCACCTGCACGAAGTCCACCCATTGCTTTCGCATACGAAAGCGTCAATGGCCATGCGCTTCCTGTGGCGTCTTGCTCGACGGCAACAATGTCAGGAACTCCACGTCCAGCAACATATTCACGGCGAACGAGATGACCAGGACCCTTTGGCGCGACCATACAAACATCGATATTCGCAGGCGGCTTGATGTAACCAAAACGAATGTTGAATCCATGTCCGAAGAAGAGCGCGTCGCCCGCCTTGAGATTTGGTTCGATTGACTCGGCATAGATATGGCGTTGCTTGTGATCAGGAGCCAACAACATAATGACTGTTGCTTCCTTCACTGCCTCTGCGACAGTTACGACACGAAGTCCTTCTTGCTCTGCCTTCGCGCGCGACTTGGAACCTTCGGCAAGTCCGACTCTGATATCGACACCACTATCGCGCAGATTCAGCGCATGAGCATGTCCTTGTGAGCCGTAACCGATGATTGCAACTTTGCGGCCTTGAATTACCGAAAGATCTGCATCTTCGTCATGATAGATAGTTGCCACGTTCGTTCCAGCTTTCTCGTTAGTTTTGATAGTCCGCGGTCTGGCTATG
>RFMK01000083.1 GCA_009927705.1 Actinomycetota bacterium
TGTTGGAACAGCTGCTCCACAACAAGTTTCTGCTTGCTTCATCCTCTCTGTCGATGACACTATGGAATCAATCCTTAACTGGTATCGCGAAGAGGGAATGATCTTCAAGGGCGGCTCAGGCGCTGGCCTCAACCTCTCTCGCATTCGCTCCTCAAAGGAACTCCTCAAGTCTGGTGGAACTGCATCAGGCCCAGTTTCCTTCATGCGTGGCGCTGATTCATCAGCCGGAACCATCAAGTCAGGTGGCGCTACTCGCCGCGCTGCGAAGATGGTCGTTCTCGATGTTGATCATCCAGATATCGAGGAGTTCATCGAAACCAAAGTTCGCGAAGAAGACAAGATTCGTGCTCTCCGTGATGCTGGCTTCGATATGGATCTCGGCGGAAAAGACATCATCTCTGTCCAGTACCAGAACGCCAATAACTCAGTCCGCGTCAACGATGAATTCATGCGCGCATATGAAAACTCAACAAACTTCGGACTACGCGCTCGCGCTACAGGCGAAGTAATTGAAGAAGTTGATTCACGCGCTCTCTTCCGCAAGATGGCAGAAGCAGCGTGGGCATGTGCTGATCCTGGAATCCAGTACGACACCACCATTAACGACTGGCACACCAACCCAGAAACAGGACGCATCAACGCATCCAATCCTTGCTCTGAGTACATGTCACTTGATAACTCATCTTGCAACCTCGCATCGTTGAACTTGATGAAGTTCCTCAAGAGCGATGGTTCATTTGATGCAAAGAACTTTGTTAAGGCAGTCGAAATCATCATCACTGCGATGGATATTTCAATCTGCTTCGCAGATTTCCCAACCGAAGCGATTGGCGACACCACTCGCAAGTACCGCCAACTCGGAATCGGATACGCAAACCTCGGCGCACTTTTGATGGCTTCAGGTCTTGCCTATGACTCCGAAGGTGGACGTGCACTTGCTGGATCCATCACTTCCTTGATGACCGGAACTTCTTATCGCCGCTCCGCAGAACTCGCTGGAATCGTCGGCGCTTATGAAGGTTATGCGCGAAATGCAGCGCCACACACTCGCGTTATGAAGAAGCACCACGCAGCATCGCTCTCTGCTAAATCA
>RFMK01000098.1 GCA_009927705.1 Actinomycetota bacterium
GGTGCGTACTTTAGGGATAAAGAGGTGAAAAAGTCCAGCAACGTTTAGAGGCGTCCCGCATCGTGGACGCGGCGTAAGAACTCCTTGGTTTCGGGTCGGGATGGGTTTTCGAGAATCGTTGAGGGACTTCCCCACTCCACAATCCGACCGTTATCTAAATAGCAGACTTCATCAGCAACTTGTTTAGCAAAGCCCATCTCATGGGTGGCAAGAACCATGGTCATACCTTCGCTCTTGAGGTCTCTGACCGTGCTGAGGACTTCATTCACGAGCACTGGATCAAGTGCGCTTGTTATTTCATCCAACAGCAACAACCGTGGATGACGAGCAAGGGAGCGGATGATTGCAACTCGTTGTTGTTGTCCCCCACTTAATCGATCTGGATATTGATCTGCCTTTTCTTTCAAGCCAAAACGTTTCAAAAGCGAGAGCGCTTCCTCAATCGCAACCTCTTTTGCAACGCCTTGGACTTTCGTTGGAGCCAAGATCACGTTTTCCAGGACTGTCATATGAGGAAAGAGGTTAAATGATTGAAAGACCATTCCTAACTTCTTACGGACATCATCCGGATTTACATCGGCAGCCGAAATATCCTCACCATCGAGGAGAATCTGTCCATCATCAATCTGATCAAGCAAGTTAATGCATCGAAGTAGCGTTGATTTTCCAGAACCAGATGCTCCGATAAAAACTGTTGCGGTATGGACAGGAACTGTGAATGTGATGTCTTCCAGAACTACTTCGCTGCCAAATGCCTTTCGGACTTTCTCGAGCCTCAATACAGGTGTGGTCATGCCTGCCCTTGCGCATTCTGCTTCTCCAGCGAATTGCGGAGCATGCGATCAGTCCATCGAGTCAACGGAATTGTGACGAGGAGAAAGACAATTGCTGCCATCACGTAAGGGGTGTAATTGAAAGTCTTTGCAGTTTGAATCTGTGCAGCGCGAACCGCATCCGTTACGCCGAGGATAGAAACTAAACCAGTGTCTTTGATGAGCGCTACTAAGTCATTAAGTAGCGGTGGTGTAACTCTCTTGAGAGCTTGTGGGAGCACCACATGGCGTAGCGTTTGAAAATGGCTCAAACCAAGAGAACGGGCAGCAGCTCGTTGGCTGGGATGAATCGTCAGAATCCCCGAACGAATCACTTCGGCCACATACGCTGAATATGTGATGATGACAGCGAGGGTGCCTAGTACCAGAACGTTATTGGTGAGGCCATTGATTTGAAGCGCTGGAATTCCAAAACCAACTAAGAGAATCACAAGAATCATCGGGATGCCACGGAAGATGTCGACATATACCGTCGCTAAGAATCGGAATGGAGTAAGAGCAGGGGTTCGCGATGTGCGAAGTAGCGCGATACAGAGTCCAATAACGGCCACCGAAGTACCGGCAATGACAGTTAAGGCAGCATTTGTGCCAAAACCAAGAATTACTTTTGGCAGGATCTCAAAACCATATGCCCATTTAAAGAAAGTATTGCGGAGCGTTTCATAGCCTGGTGAGGTGACGATGACAATTGTGAGCGTGCCCAGCACCAGGAAACTTGATAGCGCTGCAATGAGAGCGCTTCTTTGATTCCGCTTTTTTCGAGCGAGCCGCCGTTGCAATTCCAACTCACTCGGCGACCAGGCGCCACCAAAATCATAAGTTGGACGAGATTCAGAAGGCGTGGCTCCGTCGCTGGAACCACGCCCTGAATTAATCGTCATTGGGAGAAGTACTACTTAAGTACTGGCGCTCCTGCAGATGCGGTCAACCACTTATCAATGATTGCTTGCAGCGTTCCGTTATCGCGGATCGCATCGACTGCCTTGGTGACGCACGAAGTATTCGGATTGTCCTTGGAGAGGAGTAGGCCGAATCCTTGGTCGCCAGCATCGCTACCATCAATCTGGCCGACGATAATTCCCTTTGGAACTTCTACTGCTGAGAGATAGAAAGCTGTTGGTAGATCAACAACCAGGCCATCAATCTGCTTGTTCTTGAGCGCGGTAACACCAGCGGCGTTGTCGTTGAAAACCGAGGCTTTCAAGCCAAGTTGGCTTTCAATCACATCAAGCGAGGTTGTGGAGACTGCTGCGCCGAGTTTTGCGCCAGCATCTTTGAGGCCCTGCAGCGTTGTGACGCCATCAATCTTGCTTCCTTTGAAGGAGACGATTGCTTGATTTGATTTGTAATAAGCGCTCGAGAAGTCAACAACCTGCTTACGCTCATCGGTGATGGAGTATTGCTGGAGATTGAAATCAAAAGTCTTTGGTCCTGGTGCGATTGCAGCATCAAAGCTAGTGCGAACCCACTTGACTGCTGCTTGGTCGTAACCAAGTTCTTGTGCGACTGCATATGCGACTGCAGCTTCGAATCCTTCACCAGATTCAGGTTTGTCATCGATGACCCATGGATAGTACGCAGGTTCACCTGTGGCGATTGTGAGTACGCCAGATTCAACGGTAGCCAAATTTCCTGGTTCGCAGGAAGCAGCTTGGCTTGATGCGTTGTCGTCACTTGACGATGAGCATGCGCTCAAAACAAGTGCGGCAACAAGAATTGGAATTACTTTGAGAAGTTTTTTCATGTCTAGCCTTTCGCAATAAAGAAGCTTGAGGCCTGGCAATTACTGACAGACCCGCGCTTGTCGATGCACTGTGCACTCGACCAGGTCCTCACCCGGAGCACCCCACCGCGGTGGAGGGTTGCCGTCCAGTTAGCCGGGGCTTAATGCTGGAACTCGTGACCTAGCGCGGACTTTAGGAAAT
>RFMK01000011.1 GCA_009927705.1 Actinomycetota bacterium
TGATGATGGTTCGCGGATTCTCTGGAGAGTTGAAGCTGCTCCTATCGGCGTGATGAAAACTTTTGAAATAGAACGTTTGGAATCAGTCCCCGATGTATCCACAAGTACAACACCGTTTGGCCAAAACCCATTTGGCCAAACCCCTTTTCACTTGTGGCGCATTCGTCCCACATCTCGTCCTGCATAACTTTTTTATCGCCATGAGCTTCACGCATCTTCATCTTGCTAGCGGTTTCTCATTCAAATACGGAACCACCCTGCCACATCTCTTAGTCGAACAAGCTCGCGAATTTGGAATGGATTCCTTAGCGCTCACTGATCGCGATGGCTTAGCTGGAGCAATTCGCTTCACACAGAGTTGTATAGAAAATAACATCGCTCCGATCTTAGGAGTCGATATCGAATACGAGAATCAAACTCGTATGACCCTCCTTGCAACTCCCGGCAAAGGTTGGTCATCTCTGGTAAGAATTGTGACTGCACTTAAGAAACATGGCGCTCCATGCAGCCTAGCTTTCTTACAAGAACACTCACGTTACACCACCCATCTCTTAGCGCTCCACGGTCCTGATTCTGAGATTGGTCGAGCACTCACTTCCCGTCGTTACGACAAATCTCTTGCTCTCTTTAATTCGACTCGTGAACTATTCCTCGATCAAGCGCTCGAATGCGTCTCGCATCTGGTTTATGGCGATGGACCAAAATCCACGATTCACGCCGCTCGGATGTTGGGCTTTGCGCGCGACCATGATTTCCCTGCCGTTCTCACTAATGCAGCCCGCATGCGCACTCGTGAGGATGCACCTGTTGCGGATGTCCTCGATGCCACCCGCCATTTACTTCCACTTCATAAGAACATCGTCGAACGCAAGAACGCAGAAGCTTTCCTTAAATCAACAGAAGAAATGGAATCGCTTGCCGAAAAGATCTCACTTGCTGCGGGGGAGCGACGTTGGAAGAAGTTACTTACTACCACTCACGAATGGGCTGAGCGCGCTCGATTATCGCCGCGTGACGATATCGGCGTTGGCTCTATTCATTTACCTGAGCCCCATGTCGTGGGTGCGCGTGATCATCACGAACTCACCACCCAACTTCGCAATCGAGCAATCGCGGGCATCAACTGGCGCTATGGACACTCACGATCTGATGTCCAGGAACGACTCGATAAAGAACTCTCCATCATCGAACACTTGGGGTACGAGTCCTATTTCTTAACAGTTGCTGACATCACCGATCGTGCTCGCACGAGCGGAATTCGAGTCGCAGCTCGCGGCAGCGGCGCTGGTTCTCTGGTCTGCCATCTCCTAGGTATCTCTGGCGTTGAACCACTATCACTTGGACTATTGATGGAACGTTTCTGCTCACCACTTCGTAGCGCACTTCCTGATATCGATATTGATGTCGAATCAGCTCGCCGTCTTGAAATTTATGACCAAGTCTTTGATGCATATCAAGAACGGTGTGCAACGGTTGCAATGTTTGATACCTATCGCGCCCGCCATGCAATCCGTGATGTTGGCGCTGCGCTCTCGTTGCCGCCTATGGAGATCGACCTTGTCGCAAAATCCCTGCCGCATATTCGGGCGCGCAATATCTCTCAATCGCTATCAAACTTACCTGAGCTCCGTAATCTCAACCTCACTTCCTCGACCTGGAAGATGGCGATTGGTATTGCAGAAAAACTTGATGGACTACCACGCAATCTCGCGATGCATCCGTGCGCTGTAGTTATCTCGGATGGTGGTTTATATGACCGCGCCCCTATCGAGAAAAATGCTAGCGATTACCCAATGGTCCAATGGGATAAAGATGATGTAGAAGCAATCGGACTTCTCAAACTCGACATCCTTGGCGTACGGATGCAATCCTCGTTGGCTTACGCTGTTGCTGAGATTGAACGAACCACAAAAAACATTGTGGACCTTGATTCCATCCCACTTGATGACAAGAAAACTTTCGAGTTAATCCAATCCAC
>RFMK01000115.1 GCA_009927705.1 Actinomycetota bacterium
GGTGTGGCAAGATACGCCGAGTTATTGAGCGTAAGCGCAAAGCCCAATTGTTAGGACAAACCATGAACGTGCTTGATGCGGTAGATGCCGCCTCCCTCCGTAAGGACCTTCCCAATTTCCGTCCTGGCGATGAACTCAAAGTTCACGTCCGCGTTGTTGAAGGTAACAAGAGCCGTATCCAGGTTTTCCAAGGGCTCGTTATCGCTCGTCAAGGTTCTGGAATTCGCGAGACTTTCACTGTCCGCAAGATTTCATATGGCGTTGGCGTAGAGAGAATTTTCCCAGTCCACGCTCCAGTTATTGAGAAGATTGAACTCGTGCGTAAGGGCGAAGTTCGTCGCGCGAAGCTTTACTACCTCCGTGATCTACGAGGTAAGGCGGCGAAGATCCGTGAGCGTCGTGGTGCGGATGATCTCGAGACTGTCTACGCATCTGCTCCTGCAGCCGTCGAAGAAGCACCAGCTCCAGTCGCAGAAGAAGCTCCAGTTGCTCAAGAAGCGGTAGTAGAAGCACCCGTTGAGAGCGCAGAAGCAACTGACACAACCGTGGCTGACGCTGAGAACAAGTAATTACTCGAACGACTAACAATGTCGCGTAAAGCGAAAGGCTCAAACTTTCGCGAACTTCCGATTCTTATCGTATCGGCTCTTGTCCTCTCCATTCTTGTTAAGACATTTCTCGTTCAGTTTTTCTATATTCCCTCTGGCTCCATGGAGAACACTCTTCAAGTAAATGATCGCGTGGGCGTCAACAAACTTGGCGCACTATTCAGTGATATCAAACGTGGAGAAGTTGTCGTCTTCCGCGATCCGGCTAGCTGGTTATCAACACCGTACGATGACAGCAAAGGGATTAGTAAAGTTGTGAAAGATGCGCTGGTTTTTGTTGGCGTCTTACCAGACCCCGCAAAGCAGTATTTGATCAAGCGCGTTATCGGTGTAAGTGGAGATCGCGTGGTCTGCTGCTCTACTGGCGGAAAATTGGAGGTCAATGGATTGGAAGTTGACGAGCCCTATATATATGCCGGCAACAAACCTTCTGATTCAACTTTCGATGTAACTGTTCCCAAGGGATTTATCTGGGTTATGGGCGATCACCGTGGCGCCAGCGCTGACTCGCGTTTCCATACCGATGATCCGAATAAGGGGATGGTCCCACTTGATAAAGTCACGGGACGAGCGCTGTTTGTCATCTGGCCACTAAAGAATATGGGCGTTCTTGAGGTTGGAAAGGATCTTTCACAGATCCCAGTAAAGAAATAGTTTTTGTTTCAGAGATGATTGAAAACAAGCTCATCACAGCAGGCATCACGTTGATTGCTGGAGTTGATGAGGCAGGACGAGGTGCTTGTGCTGGTCCACTAGTTGTTGCGGCTGTTATCCTCAACGATCCTCAATCCAAAGAATTGATAGATGTTCGAGACTCAAAAGAATTATCACCTTCACAAAGAGAAACGCTCTTTGATCTCATCATAAGAAATTCGAAGCATCATGCGATTATCGAGATTTCTTCCCACGAGATAGACCGGATTGGACTTCATCGGGCGAATCTTGAAGGAATGCGTCGCGCCATAAGCGCCCTCGGAGAAGAACCACAGTACGTATTGACGGATGGTTATGAAATTGAAGGATTAAGTTCACCATCACTTGCGGTGTGGAAGGGCGATCAAGTCGCTATTTCTATTTCTGCTGCTTCGATCCTCGCAAAAGTTCACCGCGATCGACTGATGCAGGCGCTTGATAAGGATTTTCCTGGATATGGCTTGGCGCTCCACAAGGGTTATGTGACTCGGGCTCACCAAGAAGCGTTGAAAATGATGGGCGTGTCAGCTATTCACCGACGTTCGTACGCGAATATTGCAGCACTACTCAACAGCTAAAGTTATTCACAATATTTAATAGTCAACGATAAATGTCCAACATTTTCTCTAATCTCCCGCGATGGCTTTACATCAGAGAGCATCAGAACTTGGCATTCGCGGCGAGGAATTTACCGTCGCATATTTGCAGAAACGTGGCTATCGAATTATCGACCGTAATTGGCGAATTAAAGAAGGCGAGCTCGACATCGTTGCATTCTCGCCTGAGTGCGAAATTGTCTTTGTGGAAGTTAAGACGCGCAGCAGCGCGACTTTTGGCGAACCACTCGAATCAATTTCAAGCGAGAAACTTCACCGTATCCAACGACTGGCGCTCGCCTGGCTCGCAACCCACCAACGTTTGGGATCTTCCTACCGTATTGATGTAGCAGGAGTACTTGCAGGTAGATCAGGAGAGCTCTCGATTGATTATCGGAGCAAAATCATATGAGCGTTGCCGCAACTCGTGGAATCTCTCTCAATGGCCTGGAAGGCGAAATAATCAATATCGAAGTCGATGTTACGCATGGTTTACCTAGTTATCAACTCCTCGGATTACCAGATGCAGCGCTCAATGAAGCCCGAGATCGAATTCGATCAGCAATCGGCAATTCCGGAAAACGTTGGCCACAAACCAAGATCACGGTCTCGCTCTCTCCTGCATGGTTACCAAAAAGTGGTTCTGGTTTCGATCTTGCGATAAGTATCGCCATTTTGAGCGCTACGCAGCAAATTTCAGAACTCGATTTGAACGAAACTATCTTTATTGGCGAACTTTCCCTTGAGGGATTACTACGACCAGTTCGTGGATTACTACCTATGTTACTTGCAGCCGAAAAACATGGAATGCGAAGAGCAGTAGTGCCAGAAGCTAATCTTTCGGAAGCGCAAAGTGTGTCGCGACTTGAAATCATTCCTGCCTCATCTTTGGTCCAAGTCCTTGCAATCATCTGTGGCGCCGAGATGCCTCGCCAAATCCCGTTAATTACTTATGAAAATGAATCACCCAACTTTGATTTTGCAGAAGTAGCTGGTCAAGAAGATGCCAAAAGAGGCTTAGAGATTGCTGCCACAGGTGGACATCACATTTTGATGATGGGACCCCCTGGAACAGGAAAGACAATGTTGGCCGAACGACTTCCGACGATTTTGCCGCCACTTAATGATGATCAGTTGCGTGATGTTGCAGCGATACATTCGATTGCCGGCACAACACAACTCGCCTCAATACTTCGCAGAACACCGCCATTTGTTGCCCCACATCACACAACCACCAGCGCCGGAATGGTTGGTGGTGGTACAAAGATGATTCGGCCCGGTGCGTGTTCACTTTCGCATCACGGGGTGTTATTCATCGATGAAGCACCGGAATGCGCTCATGGAATCCTTGATGCTTTACGACAGCCGCTGGAATCTGGCTCGATTGAGATCACTCGTGCAGTCGGCACCACGCGTTTTCCTGCTCGATTCATTCTAGTTCTCGCTGCGAATCCGTGTCCGTGTGGGCGCTTCTCTGGGAAGGGTCGTTCGTGCCAGTGCTCTTCATTGCAGGTTCGACGTTATTTGAATCGACTCTCCGGTCCATTGCTTGATCGAATTGATGTGAAGTTACGAGTTGATAATCCAACGCGTGCCGAACTAGCCAGCAATGATCCGCGTGAATCGAGTGAGGAAATGCGTAGGAGAGTGGAAAGCGCTCGAGCTATTGCTCGCGAGAGATTTGCTGGTCTTGGCTTCGAACTCAACTCAGCAATCCCGTCAGAGTTCTTGCGGAGAAAATTTCGGGCCGACAGTAAAGCCATGAGCATGCTTCACATCTTGATTGAGCGCGAGGAGATTACGGCTCGTGGATTTCACAAAATCCTTCGTCTTGCATGGACAATCGCAGATCTACGTGGAGTCTCAATCCCTGGAGTTGATGAAGTCGAAGCTGCACTTGCGCTGCGCACCGAGACGAGTCAATAAATGGAAGACATTGCACGCTTACGACTCTTTCAGGCCATTGACGGTGGTTCTCCGTTCTGGACCGAAGAATTTGCGAATTACGGCGGCGATGAACTTATCACCAGAATTCTCGCCGGAAAATATGATGCTTCGAAACGCTCATCCGCTCGCATAAAGAGCGAATTACTGAAAAATCAACATGATGGTCTGATCGAAGAGATTGGTAGTTCAGGCGCCCGATTCATCACTCCCGCTTCGGAAGAGTGGCCACAAGGACTAAACGATCTCGTTGCCCCGCCATTTGGATTGATAATTAAAGGATCACCTGTTTTCTCTACAAGTGTTGCCATTGTTGGAACACGGAATCCCACGACTTATGGCGCAAGAATTGCTAGTGAATTTGCTTCGGGTTTTGCGGATCGAGATCTAGCGATTATTAGCGGTGGCGCTTACGGAATCGATTCTCATGCGCATCGCGGTTGCATCGCAGCTGAAGGGAAAACATTTGCGGTTCTCGCATCTGGCGTTAATGTGGAATATCCCGCAGGAAATTCCCGCCTCTTCAAGGAAATCGAAGAATCAGGAGCTCTCATCTCAGAAGTAATGCCAAATGTTCGTGCCAGACCGGAACGATTCCTGACTCGAAATCGATTGATCGCGGCCATATCAATTGGAACAATCGTGGTGGAAGCGGCGTTTCGTAGTGGTTCACTTCGCACAGCGCGAGACGCAGCCGAGCTGATGAGAGTTGTGATGGCAGTCCCAGGGCCGGTTACATCTCCCACAAGTGATGGATGTCATCGCCTGATTGGCGAACGCTGTGCCGAGATCGTTACATCAGTTGCGGATGCCATGGAATTGCTCGCGCCATTGACGGCGAAAAATGCAGGTACTCTTGGCAGTGATGACACATAAATCTGCTTTTGTCGCAATCGTCGGAAGACCGAATACCGGAAAATCAACTCTTGTTAACGCGCTTGTCGGTGAAAAAGTAGTTATTACATCGCACCACCCAAATACCACCCGTCATGCGATTCGCGGAATCGTCACTCGACCAGGGTTTCAGTTGGTCGTCGTTGATACACCGGGCGTTCATAAACCGAAAACTCTTCTTGGTGGCGCATTGAACACCATGGTCAGCGAGAACATGGATTCGGTCGATGCCATTGTTATGTGTATTCCTGCGATCGAAGATATTGGCGCGGGGGATTTATTCATCGCTAAGGAAATTGCCAAGCATCCACAATCTAAGAAGATTGCGGCGGTGACCATGATTGATATGGCGAAGAAGGCGAATCTTCCCCAACAACTTATGGCCGCCTCAAAACTAGCAACTGAAGCCGGTTTTCAATGGGATGACATCGTTCCAATCTCAGCCAAGACGGATGATCAAGTTCAACTTCTGATTGATCTGCTCGTGAAGTACGCCCCCGACTCACCACCGTTTTATCCATCCGATATGACTTCTGACCAAGAACTCTCTACTCAGATCGCTGACCTGATTCGCGAAGCTGCGATTGCGGACGTCTTTGAAGAAGTCCCACATTCAATTGCAGTCATCATCGATGAAATGTCGGAGCGAGAGAAACGAACTCCCGACGAACGCCCATTCTTTGATGTTCATGCCTCGATTGTCGTTGAACGCGATAGCCAGAAAGCCATAATCATCGGCAATAAAGGGGAGCGATTGAAGGCTGTTGGAATAGCTGCACGTCAAGAAATTGAGAAGAAACTTAATGGGAAAATATTCCTAGGATTACATGTGAAAGTGATGCCAAACTGGCAGAGTGATGCGAAGGCGTTGTCGAAGTTGGGGTTTACCCAGCAATAACCGGGGCAGCAGGTTTTCTACTCGCAAAGTAGGAGCCGAGGAGCACCAGCGGAAGTCCAATAGCAATGGCAAGCGTGATTGATTCATTGAGTAAGAAAATGCCGAGAACGACTGCAACGGCCGTATTGGGATAAACCACAAGTGATGCTCGTGCGGCTCCAATTTCATCAAGGACCAAGAAAAAGACCCAGAATGCAAAGGCAGTGCAGATTATTCCAAGTCCGACCGTTGCCAAGATTGCGTTTGTTGTCGGAGTTTGAGCTGGCAAATGCGTAAGGGCAAATGGGGCAAAGATTATTGTTGAGAGAGCCATCGCTAATCCATTAATTGCAATTCCAGAGGTGTTTGGCGCTTTACGCGTGATCATGTTGACGGCATATGCATACGAGATTGCAGCGACAAGTACTTGAATGAGCGCACGTGCATTACCGAAATCGTTGAGCGTTTCAAATCCGACCAAGAAAGCGATACCGACAAATCCGATTGCAATTCCAAAAATTCTGGTGCGGTGCGCCGCAGTTGAATCGCCCGTGTGGTGAGCAAAGAGCGTCGCCCAAATCGGGACTGTTGCGACGAGTAACGCCACTACACCAGAGGAGAGATCCTTCTGGGCATTAGTAATCAACGTCCATGGAATAACCATTTCTAAAATCGCATATAAGGCGATGTATTGCCAGTATTGCATGGCCGAACGTAAAGTTTTTTGATGGAGTGCAATCGGGATGAGAACAAGTGCGCCAATGAATAGTCGCGAGAATACGATGACCGGAGTTGAAAGCTCATCAACAGCAACTTTCATGAATAGATATGGCACGCCCCACAGCACACCTACGAGCGCAAAAAGCGCCCAACCTTTACGTGACATTCTTTAGATTACGCTCCGATAGAGATTAGTTGTTTGAACCGCAACCTTATCCCAACCGAACTCTGCTATCGCTCGTTCGCGCCCGGCTTTTCCATAGCGATGTGCGAGTGAAGAGTCAGACATCACAGTATTAATCGCTGCGGCAAAGTTTGTTTCAAATATTTCGTGCTGATTTGAAAAGTCAACGAGTAATCCTGTCTCTCCATCAGCCACAACTTCAGGAATTCCACCAACTCTTGAAGCCACGACCGCTGTCTCACACGCCATAGCTTCCAAATTGACGATACCGAGTGGTTCGTAGATCGATGGGCAGAGAAAAGCTTGTGCATGGGTCAGAAGTGATGTGAGTTCCTTGTGGGGCAACATCTCTTTGATCCAATGAATATTGCCGCGCTCTACTGAAAGTTCAGCGATCAACTGCTCAACTTCGGCTCCAATCGCTGGTTCATCTGGACTTCCAGCCGCAAGTACCAAGGAATAGTCACTCGAGACTTGACGCCATGCGCGCAATAAATGCGCCAAACCTTTCTGCCGAGTGATGCGACCGACGAAAAGAGCATAGGGTTTATCAATTCCTAACTTCTCCAGAATGGAGCCATCTTTCTCTGGCGCGAATTTTGTAGTGTTGATTCCATTGCGGATTGTGTGAACTTTATTTGGGTCAATCTGCGGATACGCGGCAAGAACATCGGCGCGCATTCCATCGCTGACTGCGATGATGGCATCAGCGCTCTCATAGGAGATTTTTTCCGCCCAAGACGAAATCTGATATCCACCACCAAGTTGTTCTGCTTTCCATGGCCTTAATGGTTCAAGCGAATGAGCAGTCACAACGTGAGGAATGTTGTACATCTTGGAAGCAAGGTATCCAGCGAGATTGGCATACCAGGTATGAGAATGGGCTATATCTACGCTACCTAGGTGGGAAGCAATATCGCTATCGATAAGTAACGCTTGAAGCGCCGGGTTAATTGAGGCTAGATCTCCATGTAATTCATAGTTGACGGCATCCTCGCGTCGTGGTCCGAAACAATGGACTTTTGTCGCGATATCAGAGATTTCGGCGAGCGCAGTCACAAGGTTACTTACGTGAACTCCCGCTCCGCCATAAATGTGCGGCGGCCATTCCTTCGTAATCATGCCTACTGTGACCTTCGTATTACTCACACTCCAAGAGTATCGTTAGGGCATGGCGCGCTTAGATCTTCCTCTCGGAATTGTCCTTGCAGGTGGTGAAGGAAAGCGTTTAATGCCGCTCACTGCAGATCGAGCAAAACCTGCAGTTCCTTTTGGCGGCTCCTATCGTCTCGTTGATTTCGTTCTCTCTAATCTTGTTAACGCAGGTTTCTTACGTATCGCAGTATTGACCCAATACAAATCACATTCACTCGATCGCCACATCACAACGACATGGCGCATGTCTAATTTACTCGGCAACTACATAACTCCAGTCCCAGCACAACAGAGGCTTGGTCCCCGTTGGTACACAGGTAGTGCCGATGCGATTCTTCAGAATTTCAATCTCATTCATGATGAGAATCCAAAGCATGTCATCGTCTTTGGCGCAGATCACGTTTATCGCATGAATCCAGATCAGATGTACCAGCAGCACCTCCAAACCGGAGCTGGTGTAACTGTTGCTGCGATTCGAGTTAAGCGCACTGAAGCTTCAGAATTCGGAGTTATTGAGTTAGCTGATGACGGCGTAACTATTAAGGCTTTCCATGAGAAACCAGCAAATCCGCCGGCAATGCCAGGACACCCTGACTTAGCGCTCGTTTCAATGGGTAACTACATATTTCGTCGTGATGCGATGGAAGAAGCTTTGATTTTGGATTCGGAAGATGTAGATAGCCGACACGACATTGGGGGAAACATCATTCCCGCCATGACTAAAGCAGGATTAGCAAAGGTTTACGATTTCGCAGATAACAATGTTCCTGGTGAGACTGAACGCGATAAGGGTTACTGGCGCGATGTAGGTTCGATTGATTCCTATTTTGATGCGCACATGGATCTTGTATCTCCTCTGCCAATTTTCAATCTCTACAATCGGCAATGGCCGATTCTGACTAATCCACCATCACTTCCACCCGCAAAGTTCTCCGAACGTGGAATTGCCTTTGATTCAGTGGTCGGAGCGGGCACGATTATCTCTGGCGGAGAATTACGTCGAACAGTGGCTTCATATGATGTCTATGCGGGCAGAGATTCGGTTGTCGAGAATTCAGTTCTTATGCCGTCAGTAAAGATTGGCGAGAACGCCAAAGTGCGCAATGCAATTCTTGATAAGAATGTCATCGTTGAGCCAGGCGCAATGATTGGTTTTGATGCCGAGCGAGATCGCGAGCGTTTCACAGTCTCGGCAGGTGGAATAATTGTTGTTGGAAAAGGCGTCACCGTTACGCGTTAAAACTCGGACAAAAGCGCATACGCTAGACTGCGGCCCTGGGTCAAAGTTGACCCCCAATCCATAATTAATCGGAGACTATTCAATATGCGTTTCGGTGTGCTCACAGGTGGCGGAGATTGCCCAGGACTCAATGCGGTTATTCGTGCGGTAGTGCGTAAGGGTGAAAAAGAGTATGGCTACGAATTCGTAGGTTTCCGTGATGGATGGAAGGGCCCACTTGAGGGTTTGACCATGCCACTCAATATCGCCGCAACGCGTGGAATCCTTCCTCGAGGGGGAACGATTCTTGGTTCTTCGCGCACCAACCCATTCAAGATTGAAAATGGCGTAGAGCGCATCAAAGAAAATCTTGCCAAGATGAATATTGATGCCCTCATCGCCATCGGTGGCGAGGACACTCTTGGTGTTGCCACCAAACTTGATGCGCTTGGCGTGAAAGTAATTGGCGTTCCTAAAACCATTGATAATGATTTGAACAATACCGATTACACATTCGGCTTTGATACATCGGTAAATATTGCCGTTGAGGCAATTGACCGTTTACACACCACAGCGGAGTCTCACCACCGTGCGCTCATCGTTGAAGTTATGGGTCGTCACGCTGGATGGATCGCGCTGCACTCAGGACTCGCAGGCGGAGCATCATGCATCCTGATTCCAGAAGTTCCATTTGATATTGAAAAAGTATGTAAGTACGTCGAATCCCGTTTTGAGCAGTCATACGCTCCAATCATCGTCGTTGCTGAAGGAGCGCTTCCTAAGGATGGCGATATCGTTACTAAAGATGCGACTCTTGATTCCTTTGGCCATGTGAAGCTTTCAGGTATCGGCGAGTGGCTAGCAAAAGAAATTGAGAAGCGCACTGGGACCGAGGCTCGTACTTCAATCCTCGGCCATATCCAGCGCGGCGGAACCCCAACTGCATTTGATCGAGTGCTTGCTACCCGTTTTGGACTTCATGCGATTACTGCGGCCCATGAAGGTGATTGGGGCAAGATGGTGGCGCTCCACGGCACCAACATTGCACGTGTTCCATTGGCATCAGCCACTGAGAAGCTCAAGACCGTTGACCCAACGCTTCTTGCTGAAGCAGAAGTATTCTTCGGTTAATAGGTCTTCGTCCCTGGACTGATTCTCCCTACCCTTACCTCTATGTCCGCTTCCTCGGTCTCACTCGAAACTCTCTTCAACGAGGGTCTCGTTGCTGCACAACAACCTGCTTGGCCGAACACAGAAGCTGTAAATAAGGCGGTCTCCGAACTTAAGACGCTCCCACCTCTGGTTTTCGCTGGCGAATGTGACAACCTCAAAGCAAGAATCGCAGAAGCTGCTGATGGAAAAGCGTTTTGGCTTCAAGGCGGAGATTGCGCAGAAACTTTTGCTGGCGCAACCGCAGATTCCATTCGCAATCGCATCAAAACTATTCTTCAGATGGCAGCAGTTCTGCAATACGGAGCAAGTCTTCCAGTCATTAAGGTCGGTCGAATGGCTGGTCAGTTTGCGAAACCACGTAGCAACGACATTGAGAAACGCGGAGATGTGAGTCTTCCGGCCTATCGCGGCGATGCTGTTAATGACCTTGAATTCACGGAGTCTGCACGAACTCCTGATCCACAAAGACTTGTGAAGGTGTATCACACATCTTCTGCAACCCTCAATCTTGTGCGCGCATTTACGCAAGGCGGATTTGCTGACTTAAGACTCGTTCATGAGTGGAATAAGGGGTTCGTAAAAGACTCTCGAATTGGCGCACGTTACGAGCAGATGGCAAATGAGATTGGTCGCGCTCTAGATTTCATGAGAAGTGCAGGCATCAATCCTGAAGAATTTAAGACCGTTGATTTCTATTCAAGCCATGAAGCGCTGATTCTCGAGTATGAGAAAGCTTTGACACGTATCGATTCACGAACCGGTTTACCTTATGACGTCTCTGCACATTTTGTCTGGATCGGCGAGCGAACCCGACAACTTGATGGTGCGCATATGGACTTTGCGAAAAAGATTAAGAATCCAATTGGCGTGAAACTCGGTCCGAAGACAACAGCAGATGATGCTTTAACAATGATCAAAGAACTCAATCCGGAAAATGAACCTGGACGCCTTACTTTCATCACTCGTATGGGCGCAGGCAATATCCGTTCAATTCTGCCGCCGCTCGTTGAGGCAGTAACCAAATCAGGCGCCAAAGTGCTCTGGGTATGCGATCCAATGCATGGAAATACTTATGAAGCTCCAAGTGGTTTTAAGACTCGTAAATTCGATGATGTTTTAGACGAAGTCAAAGGCTTCTTTGAAGTTCACCACAAATTGGGCACGCATCCCGGCGGAATCCATATCGAGCTCACAGGTGATGATGTGACTGAGTGCGTGGGCGGAGGAGAAGAGATCTCGCATGAAGACTTAGCTACCCGATATGAGACCGCTTGCGATCCACGCCTGAATCACACACAGTCTCTTGAACTGGCCTTCCTTGTTGCTGAGATGCTTCGCGACCGCAAGTTATAAAGTCACACTCCATTCCCAAATAACCCGGAGCAGGCATACAGTGCCTCTGTGTTGCTGCGTTCATCCCTGAAGACTCCAATCGGAACGCTATCCCTTATTTCTCGAGAACAGATCCTCTTAGCTGCAGGGTTTGCTTCACATGATGAGTTAGCAAAGGGTTTGTCTCAAACTGATAGAGATACTGACTCAAAGAAAGTCGTCTCAATTCCGGCAATCAACGCTCTTCTCGAAGATTATTTTGATGGCGATCTCTTTGCGCTCGATGGAATAAAAGTTGATCAGCCTGGTGAAAGTTTTTCTCAGCAAGCATGGAAAGGAATGCGCAAAGTTACGCCGGGAAAAGTTATTTCCTATGCGGAGTTAGCAAAGAAGGCAGGATCTCCTGATGCAGTGAGAGCGGCTGGCAGTGCTTGTGCACGTAACTTAATCGCCGTCGTAGTACCGTGTCATCGCATCGTGAAGACCGGTGGAGCACTAGGAAACTACGCTTATGGCTTGAAATATAAAGAGTGGTTACTTCGCCACGAAGGCGCTATTAAGTAGATCTTGAAGGATTGAAGCAGCACGCTCAATCTGTGAATCATTCACATCTCGGTGCGTCACAAGTCGAACAAAAGTTGGGCCAAGCGCGCTAATCCATAACCCTTTTTCTCGGGCATTTGCAGCGAATTGAGCGGCAGATAGTTGTGCGCCGGTCAGCTCTAATCCAACAATGTTGGTTTCCACAGTCGAAGGATCAATGGTGGTGGGGGCAGCACTGGCGCATGCTACGGCCAAAGTTTTTGCGCGCCGATGATCTTCGGCCAAACTCGCAATATTGTGATCAAGAGCGTAGTGACCGGCGGCGGCAAGTAGTCCTATTTGACGCATTCCTGCGCCATAGCGTTTACGCCACACGCGAGCTTTAGCAACTCTTTCTTTCGTAGAGATCATCAGTGAACCTACAGGTGCGCCTAATCCCTTTGATAAGCAGACGCTTACCGTGTCGAAATACTTTCCATACTCAGAAAATGCGATACCAGTAGCAACATGGGCATTCCAAATTCGCGCTCCATCAAGATGCATTGCCATACCTCGTCGAGACGATGCTTCTCGAAGGGCCGCAATCTCGCTGATTGGTTGGACAGTCCCACCGCCAAAGTTATGTGTGTTTTCAACAGCAATTGCTGTAGTGGATACCAAGTAAGGACCTGAATCAGGTTTAGCTAAATGCATCGCATCTGATGCGCTCAATAACCCGCGATGTGCAAGCCATGTACGAGTGGTGATTCCACTGAAGACTGCTGCGGCGCCAAGTTCAGCCCGTGCAATGTGAGAGTTCGTTTCGCAAATTAGCTCTTCACCTGGGGCGACCAACATGCGGATTGCTAATTGGTTGGCAAGAGATCCAGTCGGGGTGAATACTGCGGCTTCTTTACCAAAGAGAGCAGCGACTCTTTCTTCAAGCGAGTTAACGGTCGGGTCATCGCTATAGACATCATCGCCCACCGGAGCTTGAGCGATCGCGGCTCGCATCTCTGGAGAAGGGCGGGTGACGGTGTCGGAGCGAAGATCGATGACCGAATCATGGGAAGCCATGGCGTAATACTCTCAGGATTGAGAAGAACTGGGAACCCGCGGCTGAACGATTGCCAGCATTGCAATGAGCACAAGAGTTCCTCCAAGAGCGAGCCGCAAGGTGAACGGCTCCATTCCATACATAAATGAGAAGAGCGCTGCAAAGACGACTTCCATCGTGAGAATGACTGCAACTTTCGTTGTAGAAATTCTTGCTTGAGACCACGTTTGAATAACGAATGCAATCGCAGTAGCAAACAAGGCCGTGAAAATGATGACAGCCCAAACATGTGTATCTGGAGGCGCAACGAAGCCATTGATGCTTGCTGGAATTGATGCTAGAAGTGCACAACCTATGAGTTGCATGACGGTTAATGCATAGGCATCGAAGTTCTTACTCCACGAGCCCAACAAGATGATGTGAATCGCAAAAAGAACCGCTGAGATCAAGACAAAGATCTCTCCGAGCCCCACACTCCACCCTTCGACGGAGAGAATCCCTAAACCAAGTACTGCTAAAAATACGTAACCCCACATCGCTTTAGTCAGTCTTTCTTTGAGGAAGATTGAGGCAAGCAGCGGTGTGAAAACAACATAAAGTCCAGTAATAAAGCCAGTAATTGCCGGAGTTGTGCGATCCAAACCGAGAGTCTGGAAAATGTATCCAGAGCCAAGCGCCATCCCAATCATTAGGCCCTTCATAACGAGTTCTTTTGTGAAGCGCTTCAATACCGAAGGGCGAAGAGCGATCATTGCAGCTGCGGCAACGATGAAGCGAGAGGTTAGGAAGCTGTAGACATCTTGTTGGTCAAGGATGTCCTTCATCCATACGAACGAGATTCCCCACATGGCAGCAACAGCTAGAAGCGCCCAGGGCGCTAACTTCATCTGCATTATTTATCGCGCATCTTCCTTAGCAGTGCTACTTCTTTCCCATGTTCTGGTTCTTCGCCCGGAGTTTCGAGTATGAGTGGGGCATTTACAACGGCTGGATGTGCGAGCAGCTCTTCGAATGGTTTCACGCCGATTTCTCCATCACCTAAGTTCTGGTGGCGATCCTTAAGAGAACCTAGTACGTCCATCGAATCATTGGCATGTATGAGTTGAATCCGTTCTGCTCCTGCAACGTCAACCAGAAGGTCAATTGTCTTAGTCATTCCGCCCTTTGATTTGATGTCGTGCCCAGCAGCAAAAACGTGGCAGGTGTCTAAACAGACTCCAACTTTTGGATGCCACTCCAAAGCTTCAAAGTAGTTATTCAAGTCATCCAATTTCTTCACTAGGGACTGACCTTGTCCTGCAGTTGGCTCCAGAAGTAACCATGGATCTTTATCGTCCAACTTTTCGAGAATTGGCATCATTCCATCATGTATCTGTTTCCACGCTTGTTTGACATGTCCCTCATCAACGGCTGATCCGGTATGGATAACAACGCCAAGAGCGTTAATTTCTCGGCCGCGTTTCAATGAATAAGCGGTCGATGCAAGGGAATTTTTATATGTACCTTCAGTTGGTGAACCAAGATTGATGAGGAATGGCGCATGCACATAAGTTTCTATATCCAGCGATTGAGCTTTCTCAATAAATGCGAGATCGGCTTGAGGATTGGCTTCAGGCATTGCCCAGCCCCGAGGATTTGAGGCAAAGACTTGGATCGCTTCGGCCTTTATTGTCTCTGCATATTCGATGGAGCGCTTTGCCATTCCGCCAGAAGTTGGAACATGCGCCCCAAGACGAGGTCGCTTCAATTTTGAAGTAATGGATTTCTTAGCGGATGTCGACACTCAATCACCCTACAGTGATTGTGACAGTCGAGCCACGTTTGACCTTTGTACCAACCTTGGGTGAGACATTGGTAACGACTTTTGTCTTCTTGTTTCCTACCTTCTTTACCGTTGGTTTCAAATCCAGATCTTTGAGCGCGGCAACCGCCTTTGCTTCAGAGACCGAGAAGACATTTGGAATGAAGACAAATTCCGAGCCTTTAGAAACGAGAAGCGTGATCGTGCTTCCTTTATCTACTTGGCCCGCGCCGGGAGTCTGGCTGATGACAGCGCCTATCGGCAGATCCTCACTGTAGACATACTTTGTCTTCACATCAAATCCTGCGTCACTGAGCTCATTAAGTGCTTGTTCGCCGCTCTTTCCTTTGTAATCTGCGAACGCAACTTGTTCGACGCCGAGTGAGATTACTAAATTAACCTGGCTATCTCGCTTTACTCGCTCACCTGACGCGGGGTCAGATCGCATTATGAAGCCTTTGGGGAATTCAGAAGAGAATTCTTCTTTCACATCGCCAAGCACCAGCTTGTTATCTTTCAACTGTTGTTCAGCAACATCTTGCTTGAGGCCTTGTAGGTTCGGAACTGCATAGCGTTCTTTACCTTTAGAGATTGTGACATCAACTGTTCCATTAGGTGAAACTCGACCACCGCCCGCAGGACTTGATGTGATGATCTTCCCATCCGGAATATCTTCGCTAAATTCTTCGGTGGCAACATCAAGCGATAGCCCCAAGTCTTTCAAAGTTGACGTTGCTTCTTTTACTGTAAGGCCAGCAAGTGATGGGACTACTACTTTGGATCCAGGGCCAAGAAATCCGTACCAAATACCAGCGCCAATGATGATTGCTAAGAGAGCTGCAATTCTACGATTACGTTGTACGCGCGCTGAAACCTGCTTCTTCTTCGTTTGAGCAGTCTTCTCTTTCTTCACGGGCGTCTCCTCTTTCTTTGCAGGTGTAGAGAATTTGGATTTCTTTTCTTTAGCAGCAGGTTTTAAGGGCAGTGGCGGCAGATCCAATTCAAGACTGAGTTGTCGTTTGCGTGGATCTAGTTTTTCCGAAAGTTCCCTGATCTGTTCTAGCAAAACGCCAGCATCTCTTGGACGTTTATCCGGATTTATGTCTGTCGCTGAGAGCACTAACGCATCGACCTCAGCAGAGATTGTCGATTTCAGAGTTGAGGGGGCAGGAACTCTCTCATTGACATGTCGAATCGCAATCTGAACGGGGTCATCACCCTGATACGGCTTCTGACCAGTAAGAATCTCGAAGAGGACAATTCCAAGTGAGTAAATATCACTGCGCGCATCGGCGACGCCGCGTTGTACTTGTTCTGGAGAGAGATATGAAACGCTACCGAGGATTACGCTCGATTCTGCGGTCATCGTATTTCCAAGGAGTGCTCCGCGCGCCAGACCAAAGTCAGCAATCTTTATCCGGCCCTCTTTAGAGACCAAGATATTTTCTGGCTTTATATCGCGATGTGTGATTCCCAATTTATGTGCTGCTGCAAGCGCACTCGCGACTGGTGTCATGATTTGAAGAGCACGTTCAACAGTAAGTGAACCTTGTTCATGCAAATAATCTCGAAGGGTTGCACCCTCGACAAGTTCCATAACAATGAATACACATGGAACACCCCCTTGATTCCAGCCTTGATCTAGGACCGAAACGATGTTGGGGTGGGAGAGCGATGCAGCTGCTTTTGCTTCTCGAATAAATCGTGAGACGAACTGTTCATCTTGCGCCAGATGGGGATGCATTACTTTTACAGCAACCTGACGGTCGAGGCGAAGATCTAAGGCGGCGTAGATAGTGGCCATTCCACCGGAAGCAACGATTCGGCTGAGCTGATATCGCCCATCGATGACTTCACCAGTTAGATCTGACACGTAGAGATTTTAGATGAAGCGCGCGCCATCGACGCGGACGGTCGCACAATCGCGAGTGTTGTCGCTTCGAAAGTGTTCACTTTCTCTCATCTGCCAGACTCGCATCTCATTTTCCATATAGTCACCATCACGATGCAAAACTCTGGAAAGTCCAATCTCAGGCTCGATATCAATCCAAATAAGTTGATCCAAGTATTTGCGGACGGCCCTCTGTCCTGAACCCACGCCTTCAAGAATCAATAGTTCAGGCAGTTCAATTCGCTGGAAATCACCGAATTCTTTAGCGAACCAATCGTACTTTCTAAATTCAATCGCTTTGCCCTGGGATGCTGGGTAAGCAATATTGAACTCTAGGGATTTTGTCAAAGTGGGTGTGAGCGCATCTTCCCAGCCAGCGTAGAGATCATCCATGTGAATGATCGCAATCTTCGACGATGGAAATGCTCCGGCTAAGCGATGTGCAAGCGTTGATTTTCCCGCACCAGCAGGACCATCAATGGCGATAATTCGACAGTATGTGTTCCGACGCTCGCCGAGAAGAATCTTCTCAACAATTTCTTGCAGCGAGAGTTGGACTGTCACGATGGCTATGCAGCTTTAGGGGTAAGCGCCAACCAGCGATACCAACCAAAGCCAGCAATCACTGTGAAGACTCCGTATAGAACAGAGGTGAACCAATAGCCTTGATTGGCATAGTGATACGTCCCAAACGCATCAATAACTAACCAAAGAATCCAAGTTTCGTTACGTTGCAACACCATGACTATTTGCGCAACTGTGCTTGAGACGAGAAGGAATGCATCAGGCCAGGTTGCTGCGGCGCCAATATCTGCGAGAGCGGGGGCGCTTAATCCCCAGACGACGAGAAGTGCTGATAGCCAGAGCACACGTTCTTTATTAGACATGTATCGTGGTTCGGCGCCAGTTGATTTCCAACCGAACCAGCCCCAACCTGCGGCGGTAATAAAAACGAATTGCAATATTGCGCTGGCATAAAGATCTACTTGATAGAAAAAAACAGCATAAAGAGCGCTACTGAGTAGCCACCATGGCCAGGTGATTCGAGCGCCAAGCGCTCCAAGAAAGACGGCGATGAGAGAAGTGATGACAGATACGAATTCGAGGTAAGTGACGCCATAACCCCACGCGGTAAATAAAACTGACATAGATTGCTCCCTTCCAATTCGCATTACCGAACTGGTCTAGCGGTCGACCTTAAAAGGTCCTCTCAGCCAACTTTTGGCTCCCGTTGAAATAAAACATTAGCATAAGCCGTGCTCAAATTCGGTTACTTCGCGATGTTGGGCTTCACCGTTGTTGGATCATTTTGGCTTGAATTTATTTTCAAAGTTGGGGTACTGCGACGACTTAAGAGAGTTGCTTTAAGCATTCTGCCTGTTGCCGTCATATTTCTTATCTGGGATTACTATGCGGTTGCGTCGGGACATTGGTTCTTTGATGAAAAGCAAGTTGTAGGAATATATGGACCTGCAGGTGTACCGCTAGAAGAATTCCTTTTCTTTATCATCGTTCCGCTTGCTGCTTTGATGACAATCGAAGCAGTGCGTGCCGTGAAGAAACACTGGAAATTCGGTGACGAACAATGACATACACGCAACTAGCGTTAACGATGACACTCGTCGCTATTCTTTTCGATCTGTACGGCACAAGATCAAAAATAGTGACTCGTAAAAGTTTTTGGAACGCTTACGGAATTATGCTCTTCTTCCAACTCATCACAAATTGGTGGCTTACATCCAGAGGAATTCTTACTTATGCTGATGACGCTATCACTGGAATGCGCATCGCCGCCGCTCCAGTAGAAGATCTTTTCTTTGGATTTGCAATGATCACAATGACGATCTCCTTGTGGATTTACTGGGGAAAAAAGGGAGTGCAGCGAAACTAACGAGCCGCCAGCGCTTGAATCCACGCCGGAAAGGCAACGGATGCTCGCCGCAACGTTGAAGTTTTGGCTCGTTTGTCGAAGATGTTGTAATCAATCTTCTCTACTTCATCGACAATTCCACAATACAACTCACTTGCCGCCCGAATACATGGCCGAGCATCAGGTGATAAGAGGTTGATCCCGGCGTTGGCTTCAGTTTGCAGAGCACGTACGCGCGCTATTTGGAACTTTAGAGCTTCAATGATCTGAGGCGTAAGGGTTCGATTTTCTAGCATCGCTCGGGTGACACCGTGTGCTCTGAGTTCACTCATTGGCAAATAAACCCGGCCGCGCTCTAAATCTTCTCCGACATCTCGAATGAAATTTGCCAATTGAAAAGCGATTCCCAGCTTCTCCGCTGGAATCAGCGCCTCGGATTTCTTACCTTCTACGGTGCCCAGTACGTGAACCATCTGTAATCCGATTACAGCTGCTGAGCCGTAGACGTATTCCATCAAATCTTCGTAAGTTTCATATTCCGCGACTGAGAGGTCCATCGACATTGAATGCAGGAAAGCCTCGAAGTATGCGATCGGAATATCGAATCGGCGAACGGTATCCACGAGCGCTCGACCGATGTGGTCATTGCTCCGTCCGTGAGCAATATCTTGGAGTAATTGCTCACTCCATCGCTCGAGTGAATCGCGCTTTTCTTTAGCGCTGAGTGTTGAACCTAAGTCATCAACAATCTCATCTGCATAGCGTGCAAAACCATAGAGCGCATGCACATGAGGACGTTTAGCTTTTGGCAGAAGTAGCGTCGCCAGGTAATAGGTCTTGCCATGCAACGAGTTAAGACGTTTGCACTCTTTATACGATTCGCGGAGCGCAGGTTGAGTGATACCAGCTGCAGTTAACTCATCCATAGTTAACGAACGGGGCCAACAATTCTCTCCGCAGCAAGGCGACCCGAAATCAAGACCATAGGAACTCCTACTCCGGGTTGAGTTCCACTTCCTGTGAACACTACATTTTCGAATCCAGCCGCCATGTTTCGTGGGCGGAAAGGTCCGGTCTGGAAGAACGTATGTGCACTTGCAAATGGAGCGCCGCGCTCAAGTCCCATTTCTTCCCATTCAAGCGGAGTAGTCACATGTTCAACTTCAACTGAATTCGCGAAGTCGGTATACCCGCGGGCTTGCATGGTCGCATACATCTGATCTTTGTAAACGTTCTTCATCTTCTTCCAATCGATATCGGCATCGAGATTGGGAGTCGGGAAGAGGATGTAATAACTATGTTTATTTGCAGGCGCCAACGATGGATCATCCTTCGAAGGAACCGTGACTAATAAACTTGGGTCCGTCATCAAAGTGCGTTTCTTGATTAATTCATCAAAAACTCCATCCCATGACTCACCAAAGTGGATATTGTGATGCGCCAAATGGTCGTAACTCTTAGATGAGCCAGCAAGGATCGTGACGCATGAAGGGGAGTAATTCAGGCGCTTGACGGAAAGGGGAGTCTTTCCAAGGAGATCGCGCCATGCGACGGGAAGATCGGGGTTGAGTACAACGACATCGCATTCGATCCGTTCGCCATTGGAAGTCATGACTGCTGAAGCGCGAGAGCCCTTCTTTTCAATTCGATCGACTGTGGTGTTGTAGCGGAATGTAACGCCATGTTTTTCGGCAGCCCCGGCCAGTGCGCGAGGGACAGCGTGCATTCCACCTTTTGGAAAGAAGACTCCGTTTACAGAATCCATATACGCAATGACGGCGTAGATTGCGAGAGCTTGTTGCGGTGAAACTCCGGCGTACATTGCTTGGAAGGAGTACACCTTTTGAGTGCGTGGATCTTTCAAGAACTGAGAAACTTTCGGTGCTAGCCTTCGAAATCCACCAAGCGCAATTAACCGTGCAAGATTTGGAGTTAAGAGATTGAAGGGCGTATCGATATTGCGATTGATGAAGTCATTCATTTCATACTTGTATAGCTTGGTGACGAAATCTACATATCGCCTATAGCCCAGCGCTTCTCCTGGCCCGATTACTTTTTCAATCTCCGCTTCCATCTGTGCAGTATTTGCGTGGACATCGAGTTGAGAACCGTCGGCATAGAAAGCGCGGTAAAGAGGCTGAAGCGGAATAAGGTCGAGCCAATCTTCCAATTTTTCGCCCACGCAATTCAATGCATCTGAAATCAGATCTGGCATCGTGAGAACGGTTGGTCCAGTATCGAAGGAATATCCCTCTTTATTCAATAATCCATTCCGACCGCCCGGAACGGATTCCCTTTCAATCACCGTTACTTTACGTCCCGCTCCCGCAAGTCGGAGTGCGGTGCTTAGGCCAGCGAGGCCTGCGCCAACGACCACAACGTGGTCGGTCTTTCCTTTTACAGTACGCACTTCATACGCTCCGTTGGGTTGCGATAATCGCCATTTCTTCCAGGACGTTGGCAATCCTTCCCTCGACTGTTGATTGCTGCAACGTAAAAATCGCTTCACTAGTGAGCTCTGTGATGAGCTTCTCAACTTCTGAGAGCGCTCCAGTGCTTCTGATGATTCCTTGAATCTCTTCTACTTCTGTTGCGGATAGCGATTGATTCCCCAGGGCTGACGTCACAACTTTTCTTTCAGCTGACGTCGAATTCTCCATTGTTACGGCAATAAGGACGGTGCGTTTTCCTTCGCGGATGTCATCACCGGCAGGCTTACCAGTTACTTTCGGGTCGCCAAATACACCCAAAATGTCGTCGCGAAGTTGAAATGCTTCGCCAAGTGGAAGTCCAAACTTGGAATAGGTTTCATTGAACTCTGCCTTACCTGCGAGCGCAGCTCCAAAGTGAAGTGGCCGCTCAATCGAGTACTTGCCAGATTTGAACCGAGCAACTTTGAGCGATCTCTCAACACTTGTTGTTGCGAGTGCTCCTTCAAGAACATCGAGATATTGGCCGGCCATCAATTCATCACGCATGTCCGAAAAAACTTCTTGAGCGTTAACAAATTCTTCTCGAGTGATTCCTGATTCAACCAATAATCTATCCGCCCATACGAGCGCAAGATCGCCTAATAGAATCGCGGAAGCAAGGCCGAAGCGTTCGGAGTTACCTTGGTATGAAGATTCATCATGAAGAGCTTGGAAGAGTTTATGGATTGCAGGTTTATTTCGACGAGTATCAGATCCATCCATCACATCGTCATGAATGAGTGCACACACGTGCACAAGCTCGAGAGCTGTACAGGCTTTTAGAATCTCTTGTCGTGGGGTAGCGCCAGTTCCCAAGTAACCTAAGTAAGCAAAGATTGGACGGAATCGTTTACCGCCATCGGTGATGAATTCAGTCATGGCAGCAGCAACTGGTCGTAATTCTGACCCGATATCAACGAGAGCCCCGCTTCTGGCCTTGGTGAAGTCGGCTAAAACGCCGTCAATATCAGTACGTAACTGCGATAGTTCTTGGGAAGCCACGGCGCAACGGTACCCTCCCGCTATATGTCTAGCGCGCCCACCTTTTCAGTCGAATTCTTCCCGCCGAAGGATGAGGCAGGCGAAGCTCGTTTATGGCGCGCAGTCGACGAGATTGCTGGCGCAAAGCCAGATTTTGTCTCCGTCACATATGGCGCAGGCGGATCCACGAGAGATCGAACAATTCGGTGCACATCAGAGATAACCGCGCGAACTGGATTCCCCACAATCGCACACTTAACGTGCGTTGGTTCTACCAAAAGTGAAATTTCAACGATTCTTGATCAGTATTCGGCTGCGGGAATCAAATCTATTCTTGCGCTACGAGGAGATCCCCAAGGTGGGCCGCGTGCTCCATGGGTTCCAATAGAAAATGGTTTCAATCATTCAGATGAATTGGTCTCACTTGCTTACGAAAAAGGTTTCGAAGTCGGCGTTGCTGCATTTCCCGATGGTCATCCTGCATCGCAAGGCGATTTTGCGAAAGATATCGACGTTTTATTGGAAAAAGAACGACGTGGCGCAACTTTCGCAACTACCCAATTTTTCTTTAGTACTGATAGATACAGTGAACTTGTCGAACGACTTCAGAAGCGCGGATCAAATCTAGATATCTACCCTGGAGTCTTGCCCATCACAAACATCTCACAACTTACTCGCATGGCAGAACTATCGGGAACTCCAATCCCAAGTGAAGTCTTGACACGAATTACTGCCGGCGAGAATGATCCCAACAAAGTACGTGCGATTGGTATCGAGATTGCGATTGAACTTTGTGAAAAGTTACTGCATAACGGAGTGCCGGGAATCCACTTCTACACGATGAATTCGGCATCATCAACGCTTGAGATAGTGAAACGAATAGGTTTGCGATGAAAAGGCCCACATTCACGCGAGATGAATTCTTTAGCCAATGGAGCGATCTCCATGGTGGAGCCGCGATTAAGGGGATTGTCAGACTCTGGCTCACAATCAGCTTTGCTATATGCCGCTTACTTTCAGCAGTTCGAATTACTCCGAACGGCTTGACCTACGTTTCATTGCTCTTTGCTGGGCTCTATCTCTACTTCATTGATTCCCATTGGGCGATTGCATTTCTCGTACTTTCGCTGATGGCTGATGGACTGGACGGGACGTTGGCAATCATCACGGGGCGCGTAACTCGCTGGGGTGCCACACTAGATTCAGTAGTTGATCGCATCGTTGAAGCGATCTGGGCAATTGGTCTCTTTCACATGGGAGCGCCATGGCAATATGTTTTAGTGGCGTGGCTCGCTGCTTTCGCTCAAGAGTATATGCGCGCTCGCGCCGGCGGACTTGGGATTCACGAGATTGGTGTGGTTACAATTTCAGAACGTCCGGTCAGGGCAACCTTTATCTTCATTGCGCTTATCGGCAGAGTTGTTGGTGTTGACGTTATCGATGTTGTCGCTCTGGTATGGATGGTAATGCAATTATTCTCTGCACTTACTGTTCTGCGAGTTCTTCGACCGCTTCTGCAACAATCTCAGCGCTAATTCCCACCAACGGCAATCCGCCACCAGGATGTGCCGAACCTCCAACACAGTAAAGATTCTTGATTGGAGATCGATTCTTAGCTCGCAAGAATGCCGAGCGCGCGCCGTTGCTTGAGGTTCCGTAAATCGAACCACCAGGAGCATTAGTTCGATGTTCTAAATCAGCCGGTGTCCTAATCTCGCATACCTCAAGACGAGATCGAATATCGAGACCCTTACTCTCAAGGAGATTAATGATGTGGTCTGCGTATTTTTCTTTGAGTGAAGGAGCATTCCAATCACAACCATTTTCTGGTTCATGACGTGGCGCATTAACGAGAACGAACCAGCTCTCTGTATTTTCATCTTTCACCATGAGCGGATCTTTGGGGTTACAGATATAGATTGCTGGATCCGGAACTGGTTCTTTGCGTTGAAAAATCGCGTCGAATTCATCGTCATAATCTTTCGGAAAGAAGACGGTGTGATGGCTCAACGCCGAATTGCCCCGTAATCCCAAGAGCAAGCTAAATCCAGAGAGGGATGGCGTCGCCTTTTTTAGCGCCGCTCGAGCACGTCGAGTCTCTTTGATTGGAGGCAAAAGCTTGTTGTAAACGATTTCTGCATCAGCGTTGGCAACCACGATATCTGCATCGATTTCTCTGCCATCATGAAGTTTGATGCCGGTTGCGATACCTGAATTGGTGGTGATCGAGGAGACTCGAGTATTGAGTTGTATTTCTATGCCAAGTTCCTTTGCTCGTGCTTCAAGCGATAGTGGAAGTGAGCCTAAACCGCCTTGGATATGCCAAGCTCCAAATGCTTCTTCGACGAAAGCAATCGTCAGCAAGACGGCAGGAACTTTACGCGGATCAGATCCTGTATATGTGGCATACCGATCAATAATCTTTTTTAGATAGGGATTAGCTGTGATGGAAGAAGTGAGGGTCCGTAATGAGGTTAATGGTGAAATAGTTTTCAAGTCTGCCAAAAAATGTGGACGCTTGAACAGTTGCAACGGCGAACGAAGTTCACCTTCAATAAAAGACTCCCGCGATGCTTCCCACATTGCCTCTGCACGTGAAAGAAGCGCATGCCAATCTTTCCCTGCTTGCTCACCTAATTGCTCGGAGATTGCTGCAACAGTTCCGTTGTGAGACAAATTGGGAAAAAGTATTTTGGTGCCATCATGGAAAATATAGGTGAAAGATGGATCTACGGGATCTAACCTCAAAATATGTTCGAGACGTTTACCCGTTTTAAGGAAGAGATCTCTATAGACGGCGGGAAGAGTTAACAGAGACGGACCTGTGTCAAAGGCGTACCCGTTTATCCATTCAGTTCGACATTTTCCGCCAACATAATCAGAAGCCTCAAATATTGTTACTGCATGTCCTTTTTTTGCTAGACGCACGGCGCAAGCTAACCCACCAACGCCAGCACCAATGACGACAACTTTCTTGGGGGAGCGGGTTGGGCGATGATGACTCATAGCGCGCGCTCCTTCCACATTAGTGCGCCTCTACTCTTCCGATTCCAGGAGAGGGCGATTAGATAGATCCACATTGCTGCGCTTACAGGATGAAGCAGCGCGCTACTCATCGTCGAACGTGTTCGACCAGCTACGACGAGCCGGGTCAGGACAGTTGCGAAGTATCCATACCAACCAAGTATTTCGCCTGAGATGCCCATCCCGATTGGCAGGATTGAAGTTAGGAATAGCAAGGACATTGCAAAGAAAGCACCGCGCTTGTTAACAAAGGCTCGCCATTGAGACTTGGAATAACCCTCAATCAGATCTTTCGAATTTGAATACATTCGACAATTAGCGATTCTGGACCCTTCAGCTACGCCGCCTCGAAAACCCGAACGCACCATGGATCGAGCTAGTTCCAGGTCATCTAGGACTTCTTGCTTGATTGCGTGATGTCCGCCGGCTTGAAAATAAGCATTGCGTCGCATCATTAGGAATTGTCCATTCGCAACAACCATCGAAGGTCTTTGCAGTGCTTCAGCCAAACGTAATGGCAGGGACACAAACCATGACCATTGTAAGAGCGGCTGGGTAAGTCTTTCCATAAATGTAATTGCAATCTGACGTGGATACGGTGAAATAAAATCCCATCGCCACCGTTTCATAGCGTTGATTGAGGAGCTAATTGCGGTATCAGATAAACGTACATCAGCATCGACAAAGACCAGAAATTCTCCACGCGCTGCAGAGGCTAGTTGGTGACATGCGAAATTTTTTCCTAGCCAATCCGAGGGAAGCGGTAATCCCTCAATGACTCGCAATCTCTTATCCGAAAACGCGTGCAAGAGGGTTCTCGTGGAGTCGGTGGAAGAATCATCGAGTGCAATCACCTCAAAGTCATCAAGTTCGCGCTGATTGAGTAGCGATGAAATCACTCCATTTACATTCTCAGCTTCATTGCGCAGTGGGACGAGGATTGATACTGATTCTGCGATAGCACCACTCTGGGATGGCTTAACGATACGAACTGTAAAGAGGTTCACGATGGCGATGATTGCCATTGTGGCAAGAAGAATTAACGACAGATTAAGCAGAAATCCCATCATCAATCACGACGGCCGTATCGAACAGCAAGGAAGTAACTCACAACGAGAGCTCCCAAAGCTAAGCCTCCTAGGAACGCGACCCCAGGGCGATCAAAAAAGAAGAGATTCGCAACGATGCCACCAATCCACGTCCATGCTAAGAAGAATTCTGGAACTGCTCGGCTTGAGCCGAGTGAACGTCTCTCACGTGGTAGAGCAAAGTGCAGAAGAGCCATCAGACCCATTCCGGTAAGTAACCAGCCAAATGCGTTGGATAGTGGAATCTCGGTCTGGAAGGGAACATGACTTCCCGTGACTTCCCACGTCCAACGTCCCGCAGAAACCATTTGCGGATCGAGGAAGAAATCCCAAGCCATCAATCCATAGCCACCTACAAGGAAGACTAACTTCGGAGCTAGTCTTCGCGCTGCGATAAAAACTGAATGCGCCATCATGATCCACGCAAAGGGAACGACGAGTGGTACTCCATAAATCTGATAGCCGAGAGATGGTGAGTACTCATAGCTACCAAATGGCCACGTGGTGCGAAGGCCAATTTGCTCAATAATGAGTGCGTAGAAGAATGTGATGAAAAGAAAACGTAAGGCGTAATTCCAGCCATAAGCAAAAAGTGAATGAAGCAGCATGGCACCAGCAGCCCAATACACCGTTGCGATTGTGATAAGTCGGAGCGCTTCTCCTTCGGCTAATGGATAAGAGATCTGTAATCCAAGTGCGACCGTCAGGACTGCTAGAAGAATGAAATTCTTCGAAGGGGAGATTGAACGTCGAGCATCACGTCGAGGACGATAATTGCGAATCGACATGAGGTTATTGTGCCTTACAACTCTCCTGAGCTTCGAGTGATAGCAAAGCGCGCAAACATCTCCTCTGCGTACCAATTCTCGCGATGCGTAGCAGCGATGGCAGCTTTATGAGCCTCACCCCGGTAGGCGAAATTTCTGACCGCTTCGGCCGAGTTCCAGATCGACAGAGTTCCTTGTAAACCGATGGGCGCTTCACCAATGCCAATAGCGGCAGCCAACCCCTCAGAGCTATGGAGACTTTGCGTCACAGGTGGAACAGAACGCCAGAAGATTAAATTCTTGCGCCACTTGATGCGCGCTCGCGTGATTGCGGCAACTGGTCCATTCCAATCTTTAGCGGCGAAAGCGAGATGTGAAAAAGGTGTTTGCCTAGACCATTGGCCATGAACTGAAATCGGAGTTAATTCAGCTGCAAATTCACTTTCCGCTTTCTTCCGCCAACGGGCAACAATTCGAGAACTTTCGAATCTGGCTAAATCTTCGGGATTGATCACTATCAGCAATCCCCAACGGCGCGGATCTGCATCTCGAGGAGTGAAAGTTTCACCTTTGCCTGCGCCCAATAATTTCCAGAAAGAAATTCCGTGAGCACGCCATAAAGAGATGCGATCTAAACCCATACGGAAGATTGCCCAAGGTATGTGTCTACTCTTTATCTTCCAGAAATAGATTCGAATCATGACGCTAGCGCGGCAACTTTTTTAATTTCATCCACCACATCAAGCGGTGCGTCCCACATCGGTGCGTGACCTGTATTTGGGAAGAGAATCCATTTTGCATGAACCGGAGCAACGGATCTCTCCTGGCACGTTGTTGCAGGAAGAGTCCTATCAGTATCACCAAAGATGATGGTGACTGGAACGCTTTCCGGAATGAAGCTATCGAAACGTTTCATGAGCATTCCATCCCATGCTGGGTAGTAACCCTCTGCTGTCGACATTGCAATCGTTGCATCCAAACAAAGTTCATAACTGAACTCTTTCCATCGTGGGCTGACATCAGCGAAACCAAGTTTGCGTGCGGCCTCGAAGTGGAGCGCGGTTGGTGCAATCTTGGCGGTATATCGAGCGAGAAAACGCGCAATGGCAGTACCTGGATAACGAGCGTTGTAAGGATTGAGCCACAATCCTGCAGGCGCGACTCCGACAAGTGAGCGAACTCTGTGGGGCTCATAGCTTGCCATTTCAAGCGAAACCCAACCGCCTAAAGAGTTTCCAGCTACATGAAAACGATCAATCCCAAGCGATGTAAGTTGTTCGAGAACATAAACTCCAAGTGAATGCGGATCCATAGGCTGGCCCTTGCTATAGGGAGTCTGACCATGGCCTGGTAGGTCCACTGTGATGACAGTGAAATCTTGATTAAGCATCGGGCGAATTGGTTTCCAAGCAGTGCTCGCAGATCCCATTCCGTGGATGAGAACTAGTGGATCACCGGATCCTGAAATCTCATACTTAAGTGGATACATCTAATCTCCAACTTTCGCAGGTGTTGCTTGAGCTGCGCGAAGTAACTCAGCAAATGTAGTTGGAAAGACTGCGTGCGGATGGCCCGCGGCAGCCCACACAATGTCGTAATCGTTGAGCGCCTCATCAATCAGTATGGTGGCCGGAGAATTAATCCAACCAACCGGCGCAACTCCACCAACCGAATAACCAGAGCTCTCTTTTACATAATCAGCATCTGCGCGACCCAATGCTTCAACGCCCAACAATGCTGCGACTAATGTCGTATCAACACGATGACGCCCCGAAGTGATAACTAACAATGGTCTGCCATCTGGAAGTTTAAAGACGATGGATGATGCAATCTGTCCAACTTCGATACCAAGTGCTGCGGCTGCTTCGGCTGCTGTACGCGCACTATCGGAAAGGACTTTAATTTCACCTGGCATCGAGTGCTCGCGAAGCGCGGATTGAGCGCGTTGGACTGCCGCTTTCTCGAGAACCCCATCCATAATCGGCGATTCTAGAGAGTCGTAATGAGTTCCTTCACGAGCGACTTGATTTGATCTCTTATCGGACGCACAGCATCAACGCCTTGACCAGCCGGATCCTCCAACTTCCAATCTAAATAACGCTTGCCAGGGAAGAAGGGGCAGGCATCACCGCAACCCATGGTGATGACAACATCTGAGCTTTCGACCGCACTTGTTGTGAGAACTTTTGGGATTTCTGAGCTGATATCAATACCTTCTTCAAGCATCGCAGCGACAACAGCGGGATTGATTGAATCAGCAGGCGCTGAACCAGCGCTACGCACCTCAACCCAATCTCCGGCGAAGTGCGTCAAATACGCAGCCGCCATTTGGGATCGCCCCGCATTGTGTACGCATACAAATAGAACGGAAGATCGTTTAGTCATTTCTTTTCTCCGCTTTCCATAATGAAAGAGCAATCAAGGATCCGATTACTTGTGCAAATACAAATGCACCAACCGAACCAAATTCAATTCCGGATGGAGCATCGGTGAAGACACGCGACAATGTGACGGCAGGATTTGCAAATGAAGTAGATGAAGTAAAGAAATAAGCTGCAAAAATCCACAGTGGAATCAGTTTCCACACGCTCTTCTCATTGGATGTAAGTGCGAGATAAACCAGACCCATGGTCGCCACAATCTCTCCAATGAAGACTCCGGAACCACTCCGCTCGATTGTGCTTGAAGCAATCAACTTTGAGTCAAACATGGAATTCGCAATCAGTACTCCTACGATGGCGCCAAGTACTTGTGCCACAACATAGAAAAGAAACTCTGTGAAGGAAGACTTTTTCCTCAACCACGATGTAAGAGTTACAACGGGGTTGTAGTGAGCACCGCTGATGGGTGAACCAACTTTGATAATAATTGCCAACGCAGCAGCGGTAACCGCAGCATTAATCAATAGACCCAAAGCCGAATCTGCTTTCAGGTAAGAGGCCATGAAAGACGATCCAACAACCGCGATGAGAAGGACTGCTGTGCCGATAAATTCAACTGCTAAATTACGTAACTTCATGAAATGACCCAGGTTTCTACTAAGGTGAAAAATGCTATAGCAAAGACGAAATATGCGAACGCGCGTTTGAGTGTTGCCGGAGAAACCTTGGAGCTTCGGTGTGATGCAATTCGTGAGATAACGAGAGCGACGAGAGCGATAATGATCGGTAACAACCAATCAACATCACTCCAGTGGCGGTAATGTGCAAAAAAGCCCGTCAAAGTATTGATCATTATGATGAATAAAGAAGTGCCAGCAGCTTTCACAGGGGATACGTTGTAGAACAGAATCAAAATTGGAATGGCGAGGAAGCCACCACCGATGCCGAAGAGTCCGGTGAGCGCTCCGATAACGAGAGAGATTCCAATCAGAGCAAGAGGCGAAACCTTTCGTTCCGATTGTTGTTGCGGAGTTGGAACCAGCATCGATACTCCAGCGATGATTAGTACAAGCGCAAATCCAGTAAGCACATATTTCTCTGGAATTCTAGGTAAGTAATATGCACCAGAAAGATTTGTTATCAAGCCAATCGCCCAGATAACGAGAGCTTCCCTAATCAAAACCTCTCTCTGTTTGATACGTGGAAGTGCGCCCGAAGCTGCTCCGACAAAAACGACAAGGAGAGAAGCAGTCGTAGCAGCAACAGGGGATAGGCCGAAGACATAAATGAAGATTGGGACCGCAAGCATGGAACCGCCTGCACCGACAAAACCCAGTACTGAACCAATCGCCATACCCGCGACAATGGCGAGGGCGATTTCCACGTGCAGACGTTATCGCTCTTCAAATGAAAAACCCCTGCGTGACAGTGAGTCACACAGGGGTTTTGCCCAGAATTAACTAGAGGTTAAAGAAACCTTCAGTGATTGATGGGCCGAAGTCAGCACCTGATCCAACGAGGACGAAGATGATGAGCGCAGCGCCAGCAAGCGAGAGATTCTTGAAGAAGCTGATGGTTTCGTTCTGCTTTGCTTGTGGATCTTGGATGGTCCAGAAGTTATGCATCATGAATGCAGAGACGATGAGGAAGATTGCAAGGAGAAGTCCGCCAAGATCGGCATAGACACCGAGAGCGACATAGAGGCCACCGATGACGAGCATGAGGCCTGTGACGATGACCGAGAGTTTGGCTGCAGGGACCTTCTTATATTGCGCGTAGCCGGTCATCGCTTCGAGCTTGGTGAGGTGTGCGATACCTGAATTGATGAAGAGGAGCGCGAAAAGCACGCGTCCGATCACAAGGAGGATATCCATGGTTTCCTTTCATAGAGGTGACGATTTAGTTGAAGGGTAAACCAATTTTATTGAAATTTCAACTAAATCAGCGTGTCGCAAAAACACAAGAGCCGCGTCCCGTGTGGAACGCGGCTCTTGATGAAGTCCTAGTGAACTAGGAGTTTGTCCTGACGATACGGCCATCAGCAGCAGGAGTTTGAGTTACCTTTCCTGCAGCCAAATCTGCCTTGAGTCCATCGACCAAGATATCAACGAGCAAGATGCCGTTAATACGGGCCATTGATGGATTGAAGAATGTGTAACCATCGCCGCCGTACAACATGAAGTCGTTGGTGGCTACGGTGTACATAGTCGCATCCTTCGCAATCGCTTTACCATCCAGTGTTGTCACTGTTAGAACGCGGGAGCCAACAGCCTTCGAGGAATCAAATGTGAATTTGAACCCAGAAATTTGTGGGAATCGACCAGCGCTTGGATATTGCGAAACGCCATTTTCAAGAGCGCCCCAGAGCTGTGTTCCGGAGATCTTTGTCGTGACGACTGCGTTTCCGAATGGAAGTACGGAGATTGCATCACCAAGAGTTACATCGAATGGACCTGTGACTCCAGCACCTGGACGCTTGTACGAGGTGTTAACCACCTTGTAGGTCGCTGCCGGGAATGTGTCACGGAGTCCACCACCGTTAGTGATAGCGAAATCAGTCTTCATGCGCGAACGCATCAAGTCTGCCAAGTAATTACCCATGGGAGTTTCACCAGCACGTTCAACAGCTGGAGTTCCACCTCGTGGGAAGACTGCGGTCACTTGACCGATCTTCACATCAAGTTTGGCAACAAGTTGATCCTTGTATTTCTTTACAAGTGCAACGCCATCAGCATCTGGAGTCAGTTTAGAGATTGCAGATGTGGTTACGTTTTCGATTGATGAACCAATTACCTTGTTCGAACTTGGGCTGACGCAGAGTTGGACACGGTTGTAGGAAACGCCCGCGTTAGGAACTTCTGCGACAAGAGTTGTGTTTGAACGAGCATTTGGCGCTGGATTGACGCTGCTATAGAGCTGGTGGCTGTGGCCACCGAAGATGACGTCTGCACCCTTGATTCCCTTGATCATGTTGATGAGATTACCTTTGGCAACGCCATCAGCATTCTCTGACCACCCTTCGTGGATAAGCGCTACAACAACATTTGCACCATCAATCTTTGCATCGGCAATTGCCTTGTTGACTGAGGAGACAGTGTTTGAGATGGCGATTGTCTTTTTCGCGCCTGAGGCATCGGTGTAATCAAGGTTGCCTGGGAAGATAACTTCAGGAGTTTCTTCTGTGTTTGCACCAACAACGCCAACTTTGACGCCGCCACGATTAAGAATGACGTAGCGCTGTGCTGATTTTGCGCCAGATTTCAACGGCTCAAGGGAGCTGTAATTTGAAGCGACCCATTGGAAGTTGGACAAGCCAATAACTTTCTGGACATGCGCAATATTTCGATCGTGCTCATGGTTTCCAAAAGTAGAGACATCAAACTTCATCAAGTTCATCGACTCAATGGTTGGGAGCTCTTCAAACTCACCAGAGATTGCAGGAGCTGCACCGATGTTATCGCCAGTTGAGAGAGTGAACGTTGATGCAACAGCTTTCCGGTCTGCAGCGAATGCAGTTGTGAGTAGCGCAGTTCCAGCATTTGTTGCTGTTCCTTCAATTGCGCCATGGAAGTCGCTGAGTTGTAGTAACTGGACGTTCTTAAGGTTCGAACGTGAGACATTTGCAAGCTGTGCGGATGTGAATGTTGTTGCCCAACGTGCAGGTGCTGAGTAGCCATAAGCATTGACTGCTTGCACTGTGACGCTGACAGAAGTCTGGCCTTCAAGTACTGGAAGATTTACCGAACCTGTGGTGTTTGCGGGAAGAATGACAGGACATGAACCTTGTCCGCCGCTGATGACATAGTTGGTGACAGCAGGGTTTGCAGTCACGGGATTGAATCGAACTTGGATTCCTCGTTCAGTTGCATACGCGCGAACGATGGTTGGGGCTGCAGGTACTGCATATGAATTGGCAGTGACTTGCGGGGAAGTGAGCACCACGAGTGCGGAGGTCGAAAGCGCGAGGGCGCCGACGACGGATGAAATTCGAAGGCGGAGGGAGCGACCCTGGGTCTTCGAGGCGGATGTATGTGTGATCACGGGCGGATACTCACACACGATTTGAGGCTATTTGGTATCGGAGGAGCGTGGCGCAGGTGTCACTTTGGTAACGGCTTGTGTCGTGTCGGGGGCTCTCGCTAGAGTTCGAACAAATGTTCGAAAACCAAGATATCCCACGCCCAGAAATCTTCCTGGCCGGCGGTGAGCCAATCGAGTTCACCCACAACGGCCAGCGCTTTCGTATTCACTCCGTCCTTTCAACATGGCATGAATCTGGTGGA
>RFMK01000161.1 GCA_009927705.1 Actinomycetota bacterium
AATCGATACCAGCCAATTCCAATCACAAAGGAAGCAAGTGAAAATCAAGTTTTGACCATCTTGGAACAATCAGATCTCTATCCAGGAATCGGTGCCGAGCCGGTTTCCATTCGCTATTACCCAAGTTACTCGGGAGAGAAAGCTACACATGTTCTAGGTTACATCGGCCCCATTACTGAAGCTGATCTAAATAATGAAGATGGCAAGCGCTACTACCGAAATGAATTCATTGGAAAAGCTGGTGTTGAGTTTGTTTATGACTCTTATTTGCGTGGTACGGCGGGAGTAAAAACAGTCATTGTGGATCGAAAAGAATCTGTTACTCAAGAGTCCAGAAATATTCCGTCTATCCCGGGAAATCATCTAGTTCTCAATCTCAATGCCAAACTACAAGCTGCAGTTGAACTTGAATTGAAGAATTCAATAGCGCGTGCGCGAGGTTTGGGATATCGAGGTGATTCAGGCGCAGCCATTGTCATGGATGTGAAGACTGGACATGTTTTAGCAATGGCTTCTTTTCCAGACTACGACCTAAATATTTGGGAGAACGGCATCACGGTAAAACAATCCAAGGAGCTCTACGCTGAGAAATCTGGCGTCCCCGCTCTATCCCGCGCAATTCAGGGAACATTCGCTCCGGCTTCCACCTTCAAAGTCATTTCTCTTTCGGCGGCGATTGATGCGGGATATGGTCTTAATGACACCTATCTCTGTCCAGCCTCAGTCCAAATTGGAAATCGAGAATTCAAGAACTATGACAGTAAGGCAGCGGGGCGAATAAATCTCACAACTGCAATGGCGATTTCGTGTGACTCAATTTGGTATCAAATCGCATATGACGAATGGGTTCGTGATGGCGGACTCAAGCCAGTTGCTAATCCGAATGATTATTTCTTTAAAACTGCCGCAGGTTTCGGTGTGGGAAAAAAGACTGGAATCGATCTGCCCTCCGAGTTAAGCGGGCGTCTGCCAAATCGTGAGTGGAAGAAGAATTGGTACGAGAAAAACAAAGATTATTACTGCAATTACGAGAAACGAGCCAAGAAATCTCAACTCACGCGTTACCTTATCGAACTTGCGAAAGAGAATTGTATTGATGGAGACAAAGTTCGCGCCGGTGATATGGTCAACTTCTCAATCGGCCAAGGCGATACTTTGATGACACCGTTACAGTTGGCAGTTATGTACAGCGCAATCGCTAATGGAGGAAAGTTATTAGTTCCGCAGATCGCACGTGCAATCGTTGAACCTTCTGGCCGCGTGGTCAAAGAATTTGAACCACAAGTCAGCGGAACTCTTCCTATCGAGAAAAAGACTTTGACTTTCTTGCGGAAAGCGCTGAGAGCTGTCGTGACTTCAGGAACCGCACGAGGATCTTTCTCTGGCGTGGGAGTTGAAATCAGCGGAAAAACTGGAACAGGACAAGTTTTTGGAAGAAATCTCAATGGATCAGCTAAGGACGACACTTCGTGGTTTGCGTCTTACGCACCAAGCAATGATCCACAATATGCAGTTGTGATGATGGTGAGCCAAGGTGGATTTGGTGCGAGCACGAGCGGTGTTGGAGTACGAAAGATCTACGAACATATCTTTGGTACAAATGGACAGACTGCAATCTTTCCAAACGGAATCCCAAAGAATGTGCCGAAGATTGATGCGACGAGAGGAAAGAATCCATGAGCCTCTCATTAAGAAACGTCTTGAGTAATCGCGGAAGAGGGAAGCGAGGATTCTTCGCGGGCTCTGATCGCATCATGAATTCTGCGGTTCTGCTCCTGATCTTCTTAGGCGTGATTCTTGTATATGCCGCTACGCGGGATTGGTTCGCATCAAATGGCTTAGATCCAGAGTATTACCTGAAAAGGCAACTCATTAACGTCATTATCGGAATCGCACTTGCTTACGGAACAACCTTGATTGACTATCGACTTTTGCGCGCTTACACGCCTATCGTGTGGGGAGTTGGAGTTCTTGGTCTAATTGCGGTGCTTGTTCCTGGACTTGGATCCACGGTTAATGGCGCACGTTCGTGGATTGCTTTTCCTGGCGGTTTCCAAATTCAACCTGCCGAGCTTGCGAAGATATCCATCATCGTCGGAATGGCGTTGATTCTTGCTGAACGCGTTGCAGGAGAAGATGAGCCAACAGATAGGCAAGTTCTGCAATCACTTGGCGTTGCAGCTGTACCCGTCCTCCTTATTGTTCTTCAGCCCGATCTTGGAACAGTACTAATAATCGCCGCATGCATCATCACGATGATTGCAGTTTCTGGGGCGCGACTTCGTTGGATGATTGGACTACTTGTTGTAGGAGTAACTGGCGCATACCTTGCAGTTGCCAGTGGTGAGGTAAGTGAATACCAACTTAATCGCCTCCGTTCATTTGTGGATCCAAGTGCTGATCCCCAAGCTAGTGGTTATCAATTGCGCCAGGCTCGAATCACGATTGGCTCAGGTGGTTTCTTTGGTAAAGGACTTTTTGATGGCCCTCAGACCAATGGCAGATTTGTTCCTGAGCAGCACACAGACTTCATCTTCACTGTTGCTGGAGAAGAAATCGGGTTCTTGGGTGCAGGTCTAATATTGGTGCTCTACTCGATAATCTTGATGAGAGCATTTTCGATTGCACGTCGCACGAACGATCTATTCGGCCGCATGGTCTGTGTTGGCGTAATTGCGTGGTTCTCATTCCAAATCTTCGAAAATATCGGCATGACCATGGGATTGATGCCTATGACTGGAGTTCCGTTGCCCTTCTTGTCTTACGGAGGATCAAGCATGTTCGCAAACATGATTGGCGTCGGTCTGCTGCAGAACATTTATCAACGCACCCGCTGAAGCCACGCTCAAATTAGGCTTACGACCCTCATCTCTGACATACTTCAGGGGTTCGAATCGCCTCAGACTCTTGAGGTCGCTCAGACCGCTCTTTAGGTGCGGTCGGCTGATCCAGATAGAGGCGCCACCAGAGATTTTTAGCTAAAAGCCCGCAAGGGCTTATTACAAGAGGATTTGATCGTATGGCCGAAGAGCCAAAAAAAGTGCGTAAGCGCGCTGTTAAGAAGAGCGCAAGTAAATCTAACGAGACTACAGAAGTAGTCGCGCCTCCCAAAGAGAAGAAGGCAAAAGCTGCTGGCGTAATTCCAGCGCCAATCTTCCAAGCCGCGCCAGTTGTGGCAGCTGCACCTAAAACGCGCGCACCTCAGAAATCAGCTCCAAAAAATTCAGAGACTTCTCAAGAATCTTCTGACCTCGCAAGCGAGAATGAGAATCGTCGCCGTCGCCGCCGACGTGGCGGACGAGGCCGTCGTCGTTCTGACAAAGAAGATGGTGTCTCACAAGAAAGCGTTCAATCGAGCGTTATTGATGATGAATCTCCCACATCTGCGGCATTTAAGAAGCGTCGTCGCCGTCGTCGCTCAGGTTCTGAAGGTGTCACGCCAGGAGAGACCGTTGAAGAAGATGGTGTCGTTACTGTCGTTAAGGTAAGAGAAGCCCGTCCAGCACAAGAGCGTCCTACTCGCGAACGCAAGAATTTTGATCGTAATGATCGTGGCAACCGAAACGATCGCAAGTTCCGTGATCGTGATCGCGACCGTGGCCGTGAACGCAATCGCTATAGCGATTATCGCGAGAATCGTCGCCGTGGAACGATCCTTACAGATGCAGAATTTTTAGCGCGACGTGAGTCAGTTGATCGCGAGATGCTCGTGCGTCAACAAGGCGATCGCACCCAGATTGCAATTCTGGAAGATAATATTCTGGTCGAACACTATGTGAATCGAAATAGCAATATCTCCTACGTCGGAAACGTTTATCTTGGAAAAGTTCAAAACGTTCTTCCTTCGATGGAAGCCGCTTTCGTCGATATTGGCAAAGGTCGTAACGCAGTTCTTTATGCCGGTGAAGTAAATTGGGATGAAGCCGGTCTAACTGATAACCAAGAGCGCAAGATTGAGCGCGTTCTCAAGACTGGCCAATCAGTTCTCGTGCAAGTTACTAAGGATCCGATTGGCCAAAAGGGTGCACGCCTCACAAGCCAAATCTCACTTCCCGGCCGCTATTTGGTTTATGTACCTGGTGGTGGAATGAGTGGAATCTCTCGTCGACTTCCCGAGAGTGAACGCACCCGCCTCAAGGAGATCCTCAAAGGGCTGATTACAGATGAAGAAGGCGTCATCGTCCGTACTGCTGCAGAAGGCGCATCAGATGAAGAGCTCACTCGTGATGTTGTACGGCTTAAAGCCCAATGGGAAGACATCAAAAAGAAATCCGAAAGTTCAAATGTCAGCGCACCATCATTGTTGTATGGAGAGCCTGATCTGACTGTTCGCGTTATCCGCGATATCTTCAATGAAGATTTCCGAAAACTCACCGTACAAGGTGATGGCGCCTGGGAAGATATCAATAATTATCTTGGACATATCGCCCCAGAACTCATTACGAAAATCGAGAAGTGGACTGGAACAAAGGATCTCTTTACTGAGAATCGAGTTGATGAACAATTAGCAAAGGCGCTCGATCGCAAGGTTTATCTACCTTCCGGTGGTTCTCTTGTTATTGATCGCACTGAAGCGATGGTTGTTATTGACGTCAACACTGGAAAGTTCATCGGTAAAGGCGGCAATCTTGAAGAGACCGTCACTAAGAACAACCTGGAAGCAGCTGAAGAAATCGCGCGTCAATTACGCCTTCGAGATCTTGGTGGAATCATCGTTATCGACTTTATTGACATGATTCTTGAATCCAATCGCGAACAAGTCTTGCGTCGACTCGTGGAATGTCTTGGTCGCGATCGCACTAAACATCAAGTTGCAGAAGTGACTTCGCTAGGACTCGTCCAGATGACTCGTAAGCGCGTTGGCCAAGGATTGATCGAAGCTTTCTCTACTACTTGTGAAAGTTGCGGCGGTCGTGGAATTCATGTCCATATGGAGCCGGTCAATAAGAAGAGCCTTGATCGCGAAATTGCTCCAAAGCAGGAAGTTGAGGAGTCGAGCCCAGAAACAGAGCCTGTCGCCGAGGAAACTCCGAGCGAACCGGCAGATAAAGAGGAAAAACGAGGAATTGGTCGGAAGCGCCGCAGAGCCGCAAGCTCTGGGGTGGTGACCGCCTAACTCAGTTTGACCCTAACAAGGCTCAATCCGTAACCTAGCCCCCTGCTTCGAAGGTCGGATCTCTCGAGATTCAGCTTCAAGCTCATTCAAGAATCGGAAGGACAATCGTGTACGCAATCGTGAAGGCTGGCGGCCGCCAGGAGAAAGTCGCTGTTGGCGACACAGTATTCGTCGATCGCATTGACGCTGCAGCCGGCTCCACTGTCAGTTTCCCTGCACTTCTCGTTGTTGATGGCGCTGCTGTCACTTCTGATCCAAAGGTTTTGTCAGGCGTAAAAGTAACTGGCGAAATTGTTGAAGAAGTAAAGGGTCCAAAGATCCACATCCTTCGTTACAAGAGCAAGACTGGTTATCGTCGTCGTCAAGGTTTCCGTTCTAAGAACACTCGCGTGAAGATCACAGCGATCAACGGCGTGAAGTAAGGAGTTAAGAAATGGCATCCAAAAAAGGCGTCTCCTCAACCCGCAACGGTCGCGATTCCAATCCACAGTTTCTCGGAATTAAGCGCTTCGGTGGTCAGGTCGTCAACAGCGGCGAGATTCTCGTCCGTCAACGTGGCACCAAGTTCCACCCAGGTAAGAATGTAGGAATCGGTAAGGACGACACTCTCTTCGCACTTGCTTCAGGTGCAGTTGAGTTCTCAAACGCACGTGGTCGTCGCGTCGTCAACATCGTTCCGGTTTCCTAACACAACGGACTTCATAAATTGCGGGTCCGTATCCACGGGCCCGTTTTTTATTTCTACCAAAGAAAGGAGAGTTGAGAGATGACAACATTCGTCGATCGTGTGACTCTCCATGCTTCGGCTGGGAAAGGTGGAGATGGATGCGTATCCGTACATCGGGAAAAATTCGTTCCACTAGGTGGCCCTGATGGCGGTAGTGGTGGACGTGGTGGAGATGTAATTCTTATTGTAGATCCAAGCGTTACGACACTTCTTGATTTTCACCATTCACCTCATCGCAGCGCAAGCTCTGGACGCCAAGGCTATGGCGCATTGAAAAATGGTCCTGACGGCGAAGATTTAATCCTTGGCGTTCCTAATGGAACCGTTGTTATGACAAAAGATGGTCGTGTTCTTGCAGATTTGGTTGGAAATGGCACTCGTTTTGTCGCAGCAAAAGGCGGATTAGGCGGACTTGGAAATAACGCGCTTGCATCTTCACGTCGTCGCGCACCTGGTTTTGCACTCCTTGGTGAACCTGGAGAAAAACGAACACTTATTCTGGAATTGAAATCTGTCGCTGATATCGGATTAATTGGCTATCCAAGCGCCGGAAAATCATCGTTAGTCGCCGCAATCTCTGCAGCCCGTCCCAAGATTGCTGATTATCCGTTCACAACTTTGGCGCCAAACCTTGGCGTCGTACAAGCGGGAGATTCACGTTTTACGGTTGCCGATGTTCCCGGTCTAATTCCTGGCGCGTCAGAAGGAAAAGGACTTGGTCTGCAATTCCTTCGCCACGTTGAACGGTGCGCAGCTTTAGTGCATGTTTTGGATTGTGGAACGCTGGAAAGTGATCGCGATCCCATTAAAGATTTCGACATTATCGAAAATGAATTGCAGCAATATGCCGAAGACTTAAGCGATCGTCCAAGAATTGTGGCGCTGAATAAAGTCGATCTACCTGATGGCAAAGCGATGGCAGATATGGTCGAACCAATCCTTCGCGAACGTGGTTATGAGGTCTACCAGATTTCTGCGGCAGCTCGGATTGGGCTTGAGTCGTTGTTGTATGCGATGGCAAAACTTGTTACTGACTATCGAGCAAAACAGACGCAAGAAGAAAAGGCCCGTATCGTCTTGCGACCAACTCCGATTGATGACGCAGGTTTCAAAGTGACTGCAAATGAGGATGGTTCATTCACAGTAGTGGGTTCGCGTCCTGAGCGTTGGGTTCACCAGACGAATTTCAGCAATGCTGAAGCTGTCGGATATCTCGCTGATCGACTTGCAAGTTTGGGAGTAGAGAAAGAACTTTTCAAACTCGGAGCAAAGCAAGGCGATGAAGTTCGCATCGGCCTTGGTGATGACGCTGTTGTATTTGATTGGGAGCCCACAATTGAAGCGGGTGCCGAATTGCTCTCTGGACCTCGCGGTGATGACATGCGCATTCCACGTGGTTGGGAGAAATACGATGAAGAGGCAATCGACCAACTCGACGATGATGAACTAGCCCAACAATGGGAGTACAACGTCGCAGATCCAACCAATCCGCAAGTTTCAACTCCTTCACAGGAGAAGTCATGAGCCGAAGCATTGTGACGAGTGCTCGACGCGTTGTAATCAAGATCGGCTCATCTTCTCTCACCGGAAAAGATGGGGCAGGGCTAAATAGCGCGGCAGTTTCAAAACTTGTTGATGCGGTCGCTCAACTCAAGAAAGATGGCAAAGAAGTCATCGTCGTCTCATCTGGTGCGATTGCTGCTGGCCTTGCGCCATTGGGACTTCAGGCGCGTCCACAAGATCTCGCAACCCAGCAAGCTGCAGCTTCAGTCGGACAAGGACTTTTGATTCATAGCTATACCGAGTCGTTCCGTCGCCATTCGATTACGGCATCACAAGTTCTGTTAACGATTGAAGATATTGTGCGTCGTTCGCATTATCAGAATGCTCAACGCACCCTCTTTAAGTTGTTGCAACTAGGTGTGGTTCCGATAATCAATGAGAATGATTCCGTAGGTACCCAAGAGATTCGCTTTGGCGATAACGACCGTATTGCTGCATTAGTTGCACATCTCGTGGGTGCTGATTTACTTGTTTTGGTTACAGATGTAGACGCGCTATACGACGCTCCTCCTACTCAATCTGGAGCCAAGAAAATTCTTGAAGTGAAGAGCATCGATGAGATCTCATCTGCAGATATTGGCGGCGCTGGTTCTAAAGTTGGAAGCGGTGGCATGGTCACAAAGATTGAAGCAGCTCGAATTTCAACTGGAGCAGGAATTCCGATGCTGCTCACTTCTTTAGATGAAGTTGCACATTCACTTTCAGGCGCTGAGCGAGGAACTCTCTTCCTTGCTTCCACAACGAAGAAATCTTCACGACTTTTGTGGTTGGCGCATGCCGCGACTCCGCGGGGTCGATTGATTCTCGATGCTGGTGCTGTCACTGCATTGAAGGAGCGAGGGGTCTCACTTCTTCCTGCTGGAGTAACAGCAGTAACTGGTGAATTTAGTTCTGGCGACACCGTAGAGATTGCCGCTTCTGACGGAACTGTCATAGCCCGAGGTTTAGTGGCATTCGATTCAGAGGAAATTCCCCAGATGCTTGGTCGTTCAACTAAAGAATTAGCAAAAGATCTTGGGCCAGAATATGAACGTGAACTGGTCCATCGAGATGACATGGTCTTGCTATGAGTAACGATCTCCTTATCGCCAACCTTGCGGATACCGCGCGAAAAGCAGCTCGCACTCTCGTTGCTGCAACCTATGAAGATCGCCAGAAAGCTCTACTAGGCATTGCTGCTGCAATTCAAGAACGCCGGGCTGAGATTATTGCTGCAAATAACGAAGATATGGAGCGCGGTAAATCAAATGGATTGAATTCACAGCTACTTGATCGGTTGATGCTCAATGACGCCCGTATCGATGGAATTGCTGGGGGAGCGCGAAAAGTCGCAGCTCTTCCGAATCCACTGGGAAATGTCATCCGACAGCGAACTCTCGATAGTGGTTTGAAATTAACACAAGTGTCTGTCCCTTTTGGCGTGGTAGGAATGGTTTACGAAGCACGTCCAAATGTGACGGTTGATGCCGCAGTCATCCTTCTGATGTCGGGAAATGCCGCACTATTGAGGGGTTCATCGTCTGCAGAAAAGAGCAACGAGATTCTAGTTTCAATCATGCGCGATGCATTGGCTAAGACCTCGATATCACCTGAAGTACTTCAGCTGATTCCGACTCATGACCGAGACACGACGCGCGCTCTTCTGCACGCTCGGGGCAAAGTTGATCTTGTGATTCCACGAGGCAGCGCTGCGCTGATTCGCATGGTCGTTGATGAATCAACTGTTCCCACTATCGAGACTGGCGCTGGCGTATGCCATGTTTATGTAGATGACCAAGCAGATTTGGAAAAAGCTTTGCCGATAGTGATCAACTCGAAGACTCATAGACCTAGTGTCTGCAATGCTGCTGAAACTCTTCTTGTACATAAGAACGTAGCCGATAAGTTCTTGGCAACTGCTTTGAAAGAACTTCACGCCGCAGGGGTAAAACTTCATTGTGATGAAGAGTCATTGCAAGTTGCTCGAGATAGCAATATCCCAGCAGAGCGAGCTACCGAGGAGAGTTGGTCCACCGAATACGGTGTTTTGGAAATGAACGTTGCTGTTGTTCCGTCGTTACTTGCAGCGGCAGATCACATCTTGAAATATGGCACTAACCACACAGAAGCCATCGTCACCGAATCAGATGCGAACGCAGCCACATTCATCGCACTTTCTGATTGCGCTGCTGTCATGGTTAATGCATCAACAAGATTTACCGATGGGGAAGAGATGGGATTTGGCGCCGAAATCGGAATCTCTAACCAAAAACTTCATGCGCGTGGTCCTATGGGGCTAGAACAAATGACTACC
>RFMK01000147.1 GCA_009927705.1 Actinomycetota bacterium
GCGCGATGAAAATCAACGACATTCATAATCGTTATGTACTTCCCACAATCGAAGAGCGCACCGCATATGGTTACAAGCGCCTCGATCCCTACACAAAACTTTTTGAAGAGCGCATCATCTTCTTAGGTCAAGGAATTGATGACACCGTCGCAAACGATGTTATGGCCCAGCTCCTCACTTTGGAGTCGATGGATCCTGATCGCGACATCATGATGTACATCAACTCACCTGGTGGATCGTTCACTGCGCTCACTGCAATCTACGACACTATGCAATTTGTTCGTCCAGATGTCATGACGATCTGTTTGGGTCAAGCTGCCTCAGCTGCTGCAGTCTTGCTCGCAGGCGGAACTCCAGGAAAACGTTACGCACTTGAACATTCACGCATCTTGATTCACCAGCCTTATAGCGAAGGTGGCGGACAAGGTTCGGATATCGAAATTCAAGCGCGCGAAGTTCTTCGCATGCGCGAACTCCTTGAAGAGATGCTTGCTAAGCACTCAAAGAAATCGAAGGAAGATATCGGCAAAGATATTGAGCGCGACAAGATTCTTACTGCAGCCGAGGCCGTGGAGTATGGACTCGTCGATCAGATTCTTGCTTCGCGTAAAGCTTCGTCGAAGAAGTAGCTCCAGACCCGATTACTCTCAGGGCGAACATGTTCCGCCCTCATTGATCGTGCCTGCAGACTTACGATTAGAGCCTTCCCTCAAGAAAGTAGGCGTTCTGTGACTCGCATCGGTGAAAGCGGCGATCTTCTTAAGTGTTCCTTCTGTGGCAAAACCCAGAAACAAGTCAAGAAACTTATCGCCGGTCCTGGCGTCTATATCTGCGACGAATGTATCGATCTCTGTAATGAAATCATCGAAGATGAATTAACTGAAGCGTCGTCTGCGGGCTTACAAGAATTACCTAAGCCACAAGAAATTTATGACTTCCTTGATCAATATGTAATTGGACAAGATCGCGCTAAGAAATCACTCTCTGTCGCGGTCTATAACCATTACAAGCGCATCAAGTCTGGCGATCGTCATCGTGAAGATGGCGTTGAACTTTCTAAGAGCAATATTCTCCTTCTGGGCCCAACTGGTTGTGGCAAGACTCTGCTCGCCCAAACTTTGGCTCGAATGTTAAATGTACCGTTCGCAATTGCCGACGCGACCGCTTTGACTGAAGCTGGTTATGTTGGCGAAGATGTCGAAAACATTTTGTTGAAGTTAATTCAAGCAGCAGACTTTGATGTGAAGAAAGCGGAAACCGGAATTATCTATATTGATGAGATTGACAAGGTAGCACGTAAGAGCGAGAACCCATCCATCACTCGAGATGTCTCAGGTGAAGGCGTACAGCAAGCGCTGCTCAAGATTCTTGAAGGCACAACCGCGTCAGTCCCGCCGCAAGGTGGGCGTAAGCACCCGCATCAAGAGTTTATCCAGATTGACACCACAAATGTGCTCTTCATTGTTGGTGGTGCTTTCGCCGGACTTGAGAAAATTATCGAAAGTCGAAAAGGAAAAGCTGGAGTAGGTTTCAACGCCACACTTCAGACGGAAAAAGATAAACAAACAAACGATCCTTTTGCAGACGTCATGCCTGAAGATCTCTTGAAATTCGGCATGATTCCTGAATTTATCGGCCGTCTTCCCATCGTTACCTCCGTTGAAAATCTTGATCGAGCTGCACTTTTACAGATCCTCACAGAGCCCAAGAATGCGCTCGTTCGCCAATATGAACACCTTTTCGGCATGGATGATGTGGAATTCGAAATCTCCAACGAAGCCCTTGAGGTAATCGCTGATCAAGCAATTGCTCGTGGAACTGGCGCTCGTGGGCTACGCGCCATCATGGAAGAAGTGCTACTTCCAGTGATGTATGAAGTTCCGAGCAAGAAAGAAATCGGCAAAGTTATTGTCACTCCTGAAGTAATCACAAAGAAAGCAGCGCCAACTTATGTCGAACGTGGACCTAATAGCGTCAAGCGCTCACCGAAACGTGGGGAAGAGAAGACCGCGTAACACTCGGTAGTATCTCGCCTTATGTCTGAGCTACCTTCACAATTCTCGCCGAGCGAGATTGAGGCGCTGCTCTATCAAAAATGGATTGATGCTGGATATTTTCAAGCTGATGCAAGTTCTAAGAAAGATCCCTTCTGCATCGTCATTCCACCGCCGAATGTGACGGGAAGTCTTCACATTGGCCACGCGTTAGATCACACAATCCAAGATCTACTGATACGCATGAAACGCATGAAAGGTTTTGAAACACTCTGGTTGCCAGGAATGGACCATGCGGGAATTGCAACCCAGAACGTTGTAGAAAAGCAGCTCGCTGCCCAAGGTAAATCACGTCATGATTTTTCTCGCGAAGATTTCGTCAAGAAAGTTTGGGAATGGAAAGCTGAATCTGGCGGCGCAATCCTTGGTCAGATGAAACGTCTTGGCGACTCAGTCGACTGGAGTCGTGAACGATTCACGATGGACGAAGGCCTATCAGAGGCAGTTCTTACTATCTTCAAGCGTTTATATGATGCAGGACTTATCTATCGTGCCGAGCGCATTATCAATTGGTGCCCACGTTGTTTGACGGCTCTCTCTGATATTGAAGTCGACCATAGCGATGATGCTGGTGAATTCGTGCAAGTTCGATATGGCGACGATGAATTCGGTATCACGGTGGCCACAACACGTCCCGAAACGATGCTTGGTGATGGAGCGGTCGCGGTTCACCCGAATGATGAACGTTATAAGCACATGATCGGTAAGAAAGTTTTGTTACCTCTCGTCAATCGTATGATCCCAATCATCGCGGATGAACTCGTTGAACCAGAGTTTGGAACTGGTGCAGTGAAAGTCACGGCTGCACACGATCCAAACGACTTTGAGATGGGTATGCGCCATAGCGTTCCACTTATCGTCATCATGAATGAACATGGCGTTATGAGCGGTACTGGAACTGAATTTGATGGCATGGATCGGTTCGATGCTCGAAAAGCGGTTGTGGAGAAATTACGCAGTATGGGTCGAATCGTTTCTGAGAAGCGCCCATATATTCACGCGGTTGGACATTGTTCACGTTGTGACACCACAGTCGAGCCACGACTTTCCAAGCAATGGTTTGTGAAAGTTGCTCCACTTGCAAAAGCTGCTGGCGATGCGGTCCGTGATGGAAAAGTAAAAATTGATCCAGTTTCTATGGAACCACGTTTCTTTGAATGGGTCGACAACATGCATGACTGGTGCGTTTCACGCCAACTCTGGTGGGGTCACCGAATTCCAGTTTGGTACGGACCGAATGATGAAGTCGTTGTTGTTGGACCAGGCGAGACTGCTCCCGAAGGTTACCGACAAGATCCAGATGTGCTCGACACGTGGTTTTCCTCAGCGTTATGGCCGTTCTCAACCCTTGGCTGGCCACATAACACGGAAGAGTTGAAGAAGTTCTATCCCACAAGCGTTCTAGTAACGGGATACGACATTCTCTTCTTCTGGGTCGTACGCATGATGTTATTTGGATTATTTGCGATGGACGGCGTACCTCCATTCCACGTGATTGCACTGCACGGTCTTGTGCGAGACAAGCACGGAAAGAAAATGAGTAAATCCAAGGGCAACGTTGTCGATCCGCTGGAGTTCATGGATAAGTACGGATCTGACGCGCTACGTTTTACCTTGGCACGCGGAGCAAATCCAGGCACAGATCAAGCACTTGCCGAAGAGTGGATTGGCGGATCTAGAAACTTTGCCACAAAAGTCTGGAACGCTTCACGATTTGCGATGATGAATGGCGCCACCATCAAAGGCGCACTCCCAGACCGGTCAGATTTGAATCATGTTGATCGATGGATCTTGAGTCGCCTTGAAACAACCATCAAGAACGTTGATGAACTCTACGAAACATTTGATTTCGCCAAAGGTTGTGAAGAGATTTATCACTTTGCCTGGGATGAGGTCTGTGATTGGTACCTTGAGTTAATCAAGGATTCCTTCGCCAAAGGTGGAGCTGAAGCAGAAAAAACACGTCGCGTTCTTGGCCACGTCTTAGACCAACTTCTTCGCTTGATGCATCCAACAATGCCTTTCCTAACCGAAGCGCTATGGACGGCGCTGACTGGAGGGGAGTCCTTGGTCATCGCAGAATGGCCGAAGGTTTCAAAGGTCGAACCGGATGTAGAAGCGCTCTCGGTCGTAGAAGATATGCAGCGACTCATTACCGAGGTTCGTCGATTCCGTAGTGATCAAGGAATCAAAACTTCAGCGCGAGTAATTGCCAAGATTGAGGGATTAACGGGGGCAGTTGCTGGATATGAAGCAGCCATCAGATTCTTGGTTCGACTTGATGAGCCATCCGCATCCTTCAAACCAAGTGCCAAGATTGAAGTAGGCGACTTAACTGTTCACTTCGATCTCACCGGAAGCGTCGATGTTAAGGCGGAGCGGGCGAGACTTACAAAAGATCTCGAGGCAATGAAGAAGGATCAACAAACTGCACGCGTGAAATTAGAAAATGAGAATTTCATGGCGAAAGCTCCAATGGATGTCGTGAAGACAATCCGCGAACGTATGGAGTTTTGTGAATCGGAAATTGTTCGTATATCTGCGCTCTTGGCAGCTCTCCCAAACGAATAGTTAGCAATGACCAGTAAAGATGATCTAGAACGTCTCGAAGCAATTGAAAAAGCCCTCCTTAACCGTTGGCCTGAAACAAGAATCGCCCCGACGCTTGACCGCATCGCAGCGCTAGCTGACATCCTTGGCTCACCACAGCTTTCTTATCCAACGATTCATATTGCTGGCACAAATGGGAAAACCACCACTACACGTTTGATTGATTCTCTCTGTTTCGAACTCGGCATGCGCACAGGACGCTTTACAAGTCCACACTTAGAGAGTTTCTTGGAACGAATTTCTATCAATGGAGAACCAATCTCAGCAGAAGGAATGATTGCTACTTACAACGACATCGCTCTATACCTTGATCTCATAGATTCAAAAATGCCGAACAAGCTCTCATTTTTCGAAGCAATGTGCGCGCTTTCCTTCGTCGCTTTCGCAGAATTCCCAGTTGATGTTGGAATCTTCGAATGTGGCATGGGAGGTGAATGGGATTCCACAAACGTCATCAATGCTGCCGTCTCAGTTATTACCCCAATCGGATTTGATCATATGGAGTATCTCGGTGACACATTAGAGAAGATTGCAACCACTAAATCAGGCATTATCAAAGAAGGAAGTTTTGCTGTTCTGGCCCGTCAAGAAGCCGATGTCGCCCAGGTTTTGACGCACAAATGCGCTCAAGTAGATGCGACTCCGATTCGAGAGGGGATTGAGTACTCGGTTAAGAGCCGCGCTTTGGCTATTGGCGGCCAGTTAGTCTCAATTGCTGGTGTTTATGGTGAATACCACGATCTCTTTCTTCCACTTCATGGCGCTCATCAGGCCGCAAATGCCGCTACCGCGATCGCTGCAGTCGAAGTATTTGCGGGTGAAACAAAATTGGATGAGGAAGTTGTACGTGCAGCACTGGTCAACGCAACCTCACCAGGTCGTTGTGAGATAGTTATGCGAAATCCGACGGTCATTGTCGATGCAGCTCATAATCCGCATGGAGCGCGCTCGCTCAAACAAACCCTCTCCGAAGAATTCGATTTTGATGCTGTCATTGGCGTTGTTGCGCCGATGGGCGATAAAGATGTTTCCGGAATCTTGGAGGAGCTCGAGGGGGTTATGTCTCGAGTCATCGTTTCCCGGAATTCTTCGCATCGCGCTGCTTCAGTAGAAGAACTGCATGACACTGCACGAGAGATATTTGGCGGAGATCGAGTTGAACAAAGTGAATCTCTAGGTTCTGCAATCTCCTCCGCAATCGAACAAGCAAAACTACAGAATGCGGTTCAGGATTCAAATGTCGCAGTCGTAATTGCTGGTTCAGTTGTAACTGCTGGTGAAGCAAGAGCCATTGTGCGAAAAATTAAGGAGTCTCGATAGTGAAGATGTTGGCGCGAAGTGTTCTCGTGATGGAGATTTTCATCATGGGATTTGCTCTGCTCCTTGCAAAAGATTTACCAGATTCTGGTGGATTGATTTTTGGCGGAGTGATTGCTCTTGTTGCATTTCTTGCTGCCGGAATGTTGAAGCGGAGAGTTGGATGGGTTTTGGGTTGGCTAGTGCAGGTTTTGATGATCGCCTATGGATTTGTGGTCGTCACCATGTTTTTTCTGGGGGCGCTCTTCGCTGGACTTTGGGCGGCCGCAATCATTATTGGGCGTAAAGGTGAGGCTGCTCGAGCCGCATTTACCGAGGGTCGCGAAGGCGAAAAATCACAATAGACTTACCCCGTGACTAACGCGAATTCCTCTGCTCAACGTACGCTGATTTTGGTTAAACCCGATGGCGTGCGCCGCGGCTTAGTTGGAGAAGTAATTGCGCGCGTCGAACGCAAGGGATACAAGATCTCCGCTCTACGTATGCTTTCGGCGGATAAGTCGATGCTCGAAACACACTATGCAGAACATAAAGGCAAGCCTTTCTATGAACCGCTAATGGAGTTCATGCTCTCTGGCCCCATTGTTGCGATGATTGCAGAAGGTGAGAGAGTGATTGAAGGTTTTCGTTCGCTTGCTGGCGCCACCGACCCAACCGTTGCCGCTCCAGGTTCGATTCGCGGTGACCTTGCGCGAGATCAAGGTACGCGCGTGGTCCAAAATATTGTTCATGGTTCAGATTCACCAGAATCAGCTGAACGAGAAATAAAGATTTTCTTCCCTAACAATTAAGGAGTAGTGCACATGGCAACCCAAGCAAACCGTTGGACATTTTTAGGTCGCGATATGGCGATCGACCTCGGTACTGCTAATACCTTGGTTTATGTTCGAGGCAAAGGAATCGTTCTTAACGAGCCAAGCGTCGTTGCCGTCAATCAAGAGACCGGGGCTGTGCTCGCAGTCGGTACCGAAGCGAAGAAGATGATTGGTCGCACTCCAGGAAGCATTGTTGCTATCCGCCCATTGAAAGATGGCGTTATCGCTGACTTTGATACAACTGCTTTGATGATCAAGTACTTCATCCGCCAAGTCCACAAGCGCACATATCTCGCAAAACCACGTATCGTCATCTGCGTACCGTCCGGCATCACCGGTGTCGAACAACGCGCTGTTAAGGATGCAGGCTACGAAGCTGGAGCGCGCAAGGTTTACATCATCGAAGAGCCTATGGCCGCCGCAATCGGCGCTGGCCTACCAATCCACGAACCAACCGGAAACATGGTTGTTGATATTGGTGGCGGAACGACAGAAGTCGCTGTTATTTCACTTGGAGGCATAGTTTCCGCGCTTTCAATTCGCGTTGGCGGTGACGAATTGGATCAAGCAATCATGAATTGGGTGAAGAAGGAGTTTTCGCTCATGCTTGGTGAACGAACTGCAGAAGAAATTAAGATGGCAATTGGTTCTGCATATCCACTTCGCGACGAACCAGATGCAGAAATCCGCGGCCGTGATTTAGCGACCGGACTTCCGAAAACAATTGTTGTTTCGTCTGAAGATATTCGAAAAGCTTTAGAGGAACCAGTAAATGCAATTGTTAATGCAGTTAAAGGAACTTTGGATCGAACGCCACCAGAACTTGCAGCCGATCTCATGGATCGCGGCATCGTTCTCACAGGTGGCGGCGCCCTTCTTAAAGGCCTAGACGAAAGATTGCGACATGAAACTGGTATGCCAATCCATGTTGCAGAACGTCCGTTACAAGCAGTGGTTGAAGGTTCTGGAAAGTGCGTAGAAGAGTTTGAAGCGCTAGAGAAAGTACTAATCTCCGAGCCTCGCCGATAGGTCTAATATGGCGAATCGGGGAGCGAACAGGACGAGACTCTTATGGGTCTCACTCTTGGTAACTTCGCTCTTTCTCATCACTCTCGATCTTCGCGGAATTAATCTCATTAACTCGATTCGAACGGGCTCTCAATCCTTCCTTGCGCCTATCCAAAGAGTAGGAAGTAATGTTCTCTCGCCATTCAGCAACCTATTTACAGATCTCTCCAATTTTGGGCGGACTAATTCGAAAATAGATTCACTAAAGACTGAGAATGAAGAGCTGAGGAGTCAGCTAATTTTCAATAAAAATGTCCTAGGCGAACTCGAACAACTTAAGGGAGTTCTTGATCTTGCTGGACAAGCTCGCTTTAAGGTCGTCGCGGCTCGAGTAATAAGTAAAGGCGGTACTGGAACTTTCAGTGAAACTCTTGTGCTTGATGCAGGAAGTGATGCTGGAATCAAGCGTGATATGACGGTTATTGCCAGCGCAGGTTTAGTTGGTGTCGTGAAATCAACGACTAAAAGCTCAGCAGTTGTTCTTTTGATGAGCGATCCTTCATTTCGAATTGGCGTGAGAATTGCAGGAACGCAAGATATGGGAATTCTCTCTGGTGAAGGTGAGGGAAAGTTTTCATTGCGAATGTTGAGCGCAACTGGACAACTCAAACCAGGTGATGTGCTTCTTTCCCGAGGCAGTTCGGGGGATAAGCCATTTGTCCCAGGTGTGCCCGTTGGCAAAGTAATCACGATTGATAACTCAACTGGCCAATTAACAAAACAAGGTCGCGTCATGGGATTTGTTGATCTCAACGCGCTCGGTGTTGTTTCAGTAGTTGTCGACAGCATGGGAAGAAATCCGGGCGATGCGCTTGTGCCAAAAGCGCCTGCGCCAGCACCAACCGTTACTGTTTTTGTTACGCCCAAACCATCACCAACTGAGTAGGGCCATGACATTTAATCGAGTGCCTGCGATCTTCGCTACATTTCTTCTACTTTTCTTATTGCAAGAATCTTTATTGAACAAGATTGATTTCTTTATCGGAGGCTTCTCGCTTTACCTTGCTTTTTTTATGGCATGGATTATGCAAGATGAGAGAAATAGTGCAGTCGCAACAGGTTTCATCGCCGGATTCATCGCAGATTTATCCCCAACGCTAGAAGCGCCATTCGGTTTATGGACATTCATTTTGACGGCAATGAGCTATGTCATGGCAACCAATGTGCGTGCAGCGTTAGATGCTGAACTCAGTCCTGTGGTGATGTCTGCGGTCACCGTGATTGGAAGTTCAATCGCACTCTTCTCATTTGTCATCTGCGGAGCAATCCTTGGTCAAGAAGTGGGTTCGACGTCATATGTCATCCAAGAAATCTTTGGAAATGCGCTGTGGACGCTCTTGCTCTCACCGTTGTATGTGCCGATTGCTATCGGGGTTTATCGAGCAACTTTGACCGCGAGGAATCGCTAAATGCGTAGTCGCTCACAGTTGCAACTCTTAGTAGTTCAGATTTTTGTTGCTTCTCTCATGCTTGCTTTAGTTGGTCGGCTTTTCTACCTCCAAGTTGCTGATGGACCCCGATATCAAGAGGCAGCGCTCGACATTCAGAGTAGAGATATTGTCACTCCGGCTCTCCGCGGATTAATTGTTGATAACGAAGGCAATGCATTTGCAATTAATAAGGCCGGACTTATGGTGACAGCAGATAGGTCGATTCTCGATAAGCAAAGTGATAAAGGTCGTGCGGTTCTGTTTCGAGTAGCTGAGGTCTTAGAACTTAATTTCATTGATGTCTTCGCTCGTACTCGACTCTGTGGCGAGCTTCCCAAAGGCGAGCGAGATGGTTGTTGGAACGGG
>RFMK01000136.1 GCA_009927705.1 Actinomycetota bacterium
CGCCCTCCAAAGTTGTTAAATCAACCATGCTAATCGCCATATCAATGGCCCACTTCTTACTTGAAGTCTTGATGCTTCGAGTTCCCAGCATTGCGGCGCGTTCGTGAGCACCAATTTGGTCAACCGGCGATAGCGTTTGTAGGAAGCGGCGAAGTGATGATTCCGAGCCGTCAATGAGTGGCTCGCTTAGCCGGTTGGATTGCATGACGCTCAGTCTACCGAGTATCAGGAAAGAAAGGTATGCAGTTCTTTCTCTAGTTCAGCGATGATCTTCTCCGATGTATCGCGATCTTTGGTAATGACTTCGATGTAGCACTTTATCTTCGGTTCAGTTCCGCTTGGTCTGACAATGATGCGAATGTTATCCATCAATTGAATACGAACACCATTTGTGGGAGGGAGTCCATCTTTTGGTTTCTCCAAATCATCAAAAGAGGTGAGAGCAAATCTTCCGATGTTCTTGGGAGTTGCGTCGCGGAATTTAGAGAGAATGGCATCAATCTGTGCCACGCTCGTTGTGCGTACCGAAATCTGGCGTGTGCCGTGGTAACCATGGCGCTTCCATATCTCATCAAGGAGATCAATCAAGGTTTTACCTTGAACTTTCAGATCGGTCGCAAGTTGTACTAGAACCAGTGCGGCGCTGATCCCGTCCTTATCATTAACAGATTGCGAATCAACGGCATAACCTAGAGCCTCTTCATATCCAAACCATAAGTTCGGAATCTTGGCCAACCATTTAAAACCAGTGAGCGTTTCCTGGAAAGGCAACCCGTAGTGGCGGGCAATCTTTGATAATACTGAAGAAGAGACAATGGAATTTGCCAACATAACTTCTTTATTAGGAGCTTTACGCGCCATGTATTCACCGAGTAGCGCTCCGACTTCATCGCCACGCAACATCCGCCATTGTCCATTGTGGTCTTTGATGGCAGCAGCGCATCTGTCTGCATCTGGATCATTTGCAATGACAAGATCTGCCGATTCTTGCTGGGCTTTCTCCAGCGATAAATCAATGGCACCTGGCTCTTCTGGGTTAGGGAACTTCACGGTTGGAAAATCAGGATTTGGTTGAGCTTGTTCAGAGACCAATATTGGTTCTGGGAAAGCAGCCGCTTTGAAGACTTTTCTCAAAGTCTCAGTTCCCACACCATGCATCGCCGTATACACAATTTTCAATGTTCCAGGCTGAGTCGCCAGGCGCGCAGTGGCAGATACATACGCATCGACGTGTGATTCATCGAGCACATTCCAACCTTGTGCTCTCTTCAAAGTGTTAAGTGCAGGAACGGAAGCGATATCTGCCGATATCTCTGCATCAGCAGGAGAGATGATTTGTGATCCTTCGTATCTGACGCCACCAACAGTTCCTCCGAGATACACCTTGTAGCCGTTATCTTGTGGTGGATTGTGGCTAGCGG
>RFMK01000046.1 GCA_009927705.1 Actinomycetota bacterium
CCCATTGACGCAGCAAGTCCCATCGCCACAGTTGCAACATCATTCTTGATGTATTGCATGGTGTCGTAAATCGCCATACCAGCGGAGATCGAGCCTCCAGGAGAGTTGATGTAAAGGTAAATATCTTTATCAGGATCTTCGGCTGCCAAAAGCAACATCTGAGCTGCAATCGCATTTGCCATCGTGTCTTCAACAACTGAACCAAGGAAGATGATGCGTTCCTTGAGTAATCGGTTATAGACCTGGTCATCCAATCCACCGGCGCCGGGTGTCGCCATGCGTGGGGTAATGAGCTCCACAGATTCCTCCTGATGAAAGTTATGTAGTGACCCTAACGCTCCGCGGGTCAAAATGCTTCCTCGAAAAGGGGAAATCTCGTGATGTTCGCTCAGGGCAGAGCGAGATTAGGCCTGTGGTTCTTCAGCCTTCTTAGGCGCAAGAGCCGAGAGATCAACAGCATTACCCGATGCATCTTTAACCTTCACGCGTTCGAGCACACTCGCAAGACCTTTAGTACGTGCGACTTCTGCCATCAACGTCGCAACTTGTCCTGCTTGTGTGATCTGTTGGGCAAATTGGTCCGGAGTCATTTGATAACGAGCAGCGGTACGAATCAAATATTCCGTGAGTTCGGCTTCTGAAACTTGAACCTCTTCTGCCTTCACAATCGCATCAAGAAGGAAGTCTCCTCGCACAGAACGTGTGATTTCTTCGGTTACTTCAGCGCGATGTGTATCGTCTTCAAGACGACTTTCCTTCTCAAGATGATCATGCACTTCATCATTTACAAGGTTCTCCGGAACAGGAATCTCAACAGTATCCAACAAGTGCTTCAAGAGATTGTCGCGAGCTTGTGCGCCTTGCTCCATGGCCTTCAGTCGCTTCAAACGTTCGCGGACATCAGCTTCAAGTTCCTTCAAAGTTTCAAATTCGCTCGCTAGTTTGGCGAAATCATCGTTGAGATCGGGAAGCTCACGCTTCTTGACCGCCTTCAGCGTTACCTCAACTTCGCCTTCTTCGCCTTCCTTCATGCCGACAAGTGGCGCGTTAAATTTCTTAGTCTCATTTACCTTCATGCCCTCGAGAGCTGCATCGAGACCATCAATCATGCGGTTTGAGCCAACTTCATAGGAGATTCCGTTTGCGCTTCCACCTTCAACATCTTTTCCATCTACGCGCGCAACGAGATCGATTGAAACGAAGTCTCCAGAAGCCGCATCTTTTTCAACAGTAGTCAAAGTTCCAAAGCGAATACGAAGTGCTTCAACTTGTTCCTCAACATCTTTATCTGTGACAGCAACATCATCAACGCTGACTTCAATCTTTGAAAAATCTGGGAGCTTGACGTCTGGACGGATATCGACTTCAACTTCGAACTTCACAAGTTCGTTATCTTTAAGTTCCTTGATATCAACCGAAGGGCGACCAACGACAAGAACATCGTTTTCACGAGCTGCTTGGGTATAGAAATCAGGAAGCGCGCTATTGATTGCTTCATCAAGAACGGCTCCACGACCAACGCGTTGGTCAATCATTGCGCGAGGAACTTTTCCTTTACGGAAACCTGGGATAACAATTCGTTCAGAGATTGATTGGTATGCACGCTTTACGTGTGGTTCAAGATCATTGAAATCGACATCGATAGAAATACGAACTCGAGTTGGCGAGATTGTTTCGACAGCGCTTTTCACATGACTCCTGACGTGATTATTTCTTCTGGTCGGGGCGGAGGGATTCGAACCCACGGTCTCCTGCTCCCAAAGCAGGCGCGCTAGCCACTACGCTACGCCCCGCGGCGCAGGTTGCAGAGTCTAGATGAAAATTCGAAAACCAATTACCTGAGCCGAAGCCTTAGCGGTTATTCTGCTCCCCCTGAAGGGACGGGTATCCGCCCCCGAGGAAAACCAGAAAACTGAACAGTGCGGGCGTAGCTCAATGGTAGAGCCCTAGCCTTCCAAGCTAGTTACGCGGTTTCGATTACCGTCGCCCGCTCCATTCTTCTTTTTTACGAGCCAGTGACACTTCCAACTAACGTGATTGACGCAGTTCCGGTTGCAGTGATGGCAGTTGATCCCGTAGCGCCGGTCCCATCAATTAATGTCACCGCCAAAGATGATCCGCCTGCTGCAACAACGATTGTTCCAATTACAAAATACTGATATCCGACCCAAACTGCATTGTTTTGAATTTCAGTGACAGTACTAGTCATGTAATTAAAGTTGAGCGTATGTCCTGAACCACTTGCCAAGAGATTGAGACCAACTCTTCCTGAATTGCTAGAAGTTTTTGCCCTTACAACAATTTCGAACTTATAACTCTGACCTGCAGTTAAAGTTCCAACGTATGAACTATTCGCCGATGTATATGCCGTATTTGTTGAAAGTGTAAAAGACGGAATTGAAACAATTTGGGTATTTGAAGGACCTGTAGAGCCAGTTGCTCCAGTTGCT
>RFMK01000159.1 GCA_009927705.1 Actinomycetota bacterium
CGTCTCACTCAAAGCTTAACTCCGCTTTTAATTGGGGTGGCGCGCCGCTCCTCATCGATACCTTCGAACAGATGTCTGGCCTCCGAATTGATCACTACATCGAAGTTAACTTTGTTGGCTTTGTGAGAATGGTTGATGCTCTTGGCGGAGTGGAAATATGCACGAAGAAAGATATCGATGATCCCAAGAGTCATCTCGTACTTCCTGCTGGACGACATATTCTCGATGGCGTTGACTCTTTGAAATATGTCCGAACTCGACAATTTGATGGACTTGGCGACCTGGGTCGAATGAAACGACAACAAGAGTTTGCTGGTGCGATGTTGCGCAAAGCAACGAGCGCTGGAGTTCTGCTTAATCCCGTCACCATGCTTGATTTCATCAATTCAGCTCTCGATAGCGTCGTGACTGACCAAGGCTTGAGTCAAGGCGATTTGTTGACGCTTGGAAAACAACTTCGAAACCTCTCTGCTTCAAATGTTAGAACTTTGACTATTCCATTGAAGTACTACAACTACAGCAAGAATGGAATAAGTGGAGCAGTCCTCTGGGACCCAGTCCTTGCGCCTGAACTCTTTGAGCGGATAAAGAATGATGATGCCCTCTTGGATAAGGTGAAGGCAGATCCATCTGCATCACCTTCCATAGTCGATAAATTTAAGACCGGAAGCGCCGCGGATAACCCCTGCAAGCGATAGTAGGCTAAACCAATAATGCTCAAGCTTTCGGTGATTGGTACTGGCTATCTAGGCGCTACGCATGCAGCGGCCATGTCCTCGCTTGGTTTCGAAGTCGTTGGTGTCGATGTTGATGAAAGCAAGATTGCTCAGCTTCGCCAAGGAAAAGTTCCTTTCTACGAACCCGATTTAGAAGATCTTCTCCGAGCCGAAGTCGATTCTGGACGATTGACATTCACCACTGATTTTTCTGCCGTAGCAGATTGTGATGTGCATTTCGTCTGTGTAGGTACTCCACAGAAAAAGGGAAGTCTTGCTGCTGATCTCACTTACGTTGATGCATCAGTTGTTGCACTTGCACCGCATGCAAAAGCTGGATCTATCATCGTCGGAAAATCAACCGTCCCTGTTGGAACGGCTGCTCGACTCGCAACGTTGCTTAAAGATCTCAATCGCCATGTTGAGTTGGCATGGAATCCAGAATTCTTACGTGAAGGTTTTGCGGTTGAAGACACACTTCGCCCGAATCGCCTCGTCGTTGGCGTAACATCAGAAAGCTCAGAGGCAATTTTGAAAGAGGCTTACGCCCCACTAATTGCTAATAATGTCCCGTGGATTTGCACGGATCTTGCTACTGCAGAACTTGTGAAAGTTGCCGCAAACTCATTCCTTGCAACGAAAATCTCCTTCATCAATGCCATGGCAGAAATTTGTGAAGTTGCCGGTGGGGATGTAACTATGTTGGCAAAAGCAATCGGCTATGACCCTCGCATCGGATCACGATTCCTTCAAGCAGGTATTGGTTTTGGAGGTGGATGCTTACCCAAAGACATTCGCGCCTTCATGGCACGATCGGAAGAACTCGGAGCCAAACAATCCTTGGAATTCCTACGTGAGATTGATTCGATTAATCAACGTGCGCGTCAGCGAATGATTGATCTCGTACGTGCCGATATCGGCCAGGATCTCAAAGGTAAGAAAATTGCGGTCCTCGGAGCTGCTTTTAAGCCCGATAGTGATGATGTTCGGGACTCTCCCGCGCTCGATATTGCCGCTCAGATTCACGCGGCGGGTGCTGATGTGTGGGTGCACGACCCTAAAGCTCTTCATCCGGCTAGAAGTCGTTTCCCTGACTTGAATTACACGGAGAATATTGACGAATGCATGCGGGATTCTGATGCGACATTACATCTGACAGAGTGGAAGGTCTATCGAGAAATTGACCCCGCGGTGATGAAGTCAAAAGTAAAGAATCCCACCGTCATTGATGGAAGAAATGCGCTTGATCGTGATCTCTGGATTCGAGCAGGCTGGAAGTTTCGAGCTCTCGGCCGAGGCTGAGTTTGATGTTAGAAATAATTCTTGCTTCCGCATCACCGTCGAGACAAAGACTTCTCACGAGCGTAGGTATCTCACCAACAATTATTGTCAGCGGAGTTGATGAAGAAGACTCTGCCTACGCACAATTATCACCTCGTGAATTAGTTGTAGCCCTAGCAATTGTGAAGGCGCATACTGTGAAAGAGAAAGTGAATTATCCAGCCCTCATCATTGGATGTGATTCGACTTTCGAATTCGAAGGAGAGTCATTGGGTAAGCCTGGCACCGCAGAGAATGCGATTGCGCGCGCCAAGAAACTGAGTGGCAAATCTGGTGTATTGCATACAGGACATTGCTTTATCGATACTGACAAAGGGATTGAGATCAGTGATGTAGTTTCGACGCGAGTCCATTTCGCGACGATGAGTGATGAAGAGATCGAAGGTTATGTCGCAACTGGAGAACCGCTCAATGTTGCCGGTGGCTTTACGCTCGATGGTCTGAGCGCGCCATTTATAGCCGGTATCGAAGGTGATCCTTCTAATGTCATTGGTCTTTCGCTCCCTTTACTTCGTAATGCGATTAACTCCTTGGGTTACACGTGGTTTGAGTTAACGACATGACTTTGTATGCGGCTTATGGATCAAATCTCGATCCGAGGCAGATGCTTTTACGTGCCCCCCATTCACCTCATCGCGGAACTGGCTGGTTACGTGGTTGGCGTTTGACCTTTGGCGGCGAAGAAATCGGATGGGAAGGCGCAGTTGCGACTCTTGCTGAAGATGAACTACACAGTGTTTTCGTTTCGATTTACGACCTCACGCCAGCCGATGAAAGTGCATTAGATGAGTGGGAGGGAGTCACAACTGATCTGTATCGCAAGATTCGCGTAAGAGTTGAAACGCTCGATGGATCACCGCTCTGTTATGTATATGTATTGAACTCTTTTGAAGGCGGTCTTCCCTCCCAGCGTTATCTCGACATTATGGTCAATGCGGCGCAAGAAGCTGGAGCTCCAGAAGATTACATTTCCTCACTTATCAACCGTCCGACTCGATAGTAGGTTTCAATCATGGATGAAAAGTTAATCGCAGAAGTAGAACGTTGGATTGCAGAGGATCCAGATCCAACGACGCAAAGCGAACTTCGCCGACTTCTCGAACTGCGCGACGAAGCTACTCTTCGCAGTTGTTTCTCGGGTTTCTTGGAGTTTGGAACAGCAGGTTTACGTGGCCCACTTGGTCCCGGACCTTCCCGCATGAATCGAGCAGTCGTCACTAAGACTGCAGCCGGACTTGCACAATACATGAAGAAAAATTCGCTTCACTCCGTTGTTATTGGGCGCGATGCGCGCTATGGCTCGGAAGACTTCACGCGTGACACAGCCGAGATTATGCAAGGTGCAGGATTTGATGTTTTCGTTCTGCCTCGACCATTGCCAACACCAGTCTTAGCATTTGCAGTTCGTGATCTCAAATGTGATGTCGGAATTATGGTTAC
>RFMK01000065.1 GCA_009927705.1 Actinomycetota bacterium
GCTTTCTCGTACGATGAACCCGATGAGCACGAACGATAAGTTGGATTCACGCGCGCGTCTGCCCCGTGATGAGCGACGGGCAATTCTGCTAACAGCAGCGCTCGAAGTATTTACGGTTTCGGGTTACCACGCCGCCTCGATGGATGAAATTGCAGACCGCGCGAATGTCAGTAAACCAGTGCTCTATCAGCACTTTCCATCGAAACTAGATTTGTATCTTGCTGTCCTAGACCTCCATATCGATTCATTGGTCTTCGCACTTCAGAAAGCCATCGCATCAACAAAAGAGAATAAGAATCGCGTGAAGGCCACCGTTGACGCATATTTTGGATTTATTGATGACGAAGGCGGCGCTTTCCGCCTGCTGTTTGAGAGCGATATGAGCGTTGAACCCCAAGTCCGAGAGCGCCTCAACCGTATGACGTATGACTGTGCGGTTGCAGTGAGTGCAGTCATCTCTATTGACACAGGATTTCCAAAAGAAGAATCCATGATGCTTGCAATCGGATTGATTGGGTGCGCGCAGATAACAGCTCGGCACTGGTTGGAAAAGGAAGGCAAGATTGATCGATCCAAGGCCGCATCACTCGTTACGAACCTCTTATGGCGCGGCATCTCCGGCTTCCCGCTTCATAATTAAGTTACACGTTTCTTGATTCTTGCTTAGGAAGAGCTCCTGCGCCGAATCTTGAATCGCACTGATTCCCCAAACACTTTAAGATGGTGACATGACATCCAAGAAAAGCACCTCAGGCAAATCAGATATCGCTCGTTCGGAAGTTCGAATTTCTGTCGCAGATCAAGTTCGCGAGTTAACAATCGAGACCACATCCGATCGCGACGAAGTCCTTGAGATGATCAAACAATCTCTCGCCTCTTCGCAGCCACTCGTACTCTCAGATACTCGAGGACGCCAATATGTCGTACCAGCGACAAAGATTGGCTCGGTGGAGATTGGTGACATCTCGGAGCGACGCGTTGGTTTTGCTGGCGCTTAATTGACCCTAGCAAGAAACTAGATCAGCTCAAGTTCTTCCAGGATTGAATAACATATTTCGCGATAATCGGATGCAATTTGGCTATCTTTGTTGGTAGAAAGTACTGATTTTCCGGTCATTTGCGAGTGTGCAACAAGTGCATCTTCACTGATTGCCGGCTCAAGAACATGGAAGTCAACTTTGAGTTGTGCCATGACTTCAGATGAAGAATCTTCCTCGTTTCGGACGAATAGAAGATCTAACTTCTTTGTAAATCCAGCAGATTGCGCAAAATCCTTGATATGAAGCGCGCCACGAATAGCAGCAATTTCAGGGGTCGTAGGGATCACGATGAAATCTGCGATCGCCAGGAAGTAAGTCATGATTCGATTTGGGCCAGTAGCGGTATCAATGATGACGATGTCGTAATCAGAAAACGTGGCTCTCAATTTCTCAGGCGTAAGTGATTGATTGATATCGAAAGACGAAAGTCTGGTTGATGAAGGAAGAAAGCTAAATCTTTCTGAGGTTTTGACTATGGTGGCACCCAGCGAAAAAGCACCGTTAAGGAAATCTTCTGTAGTGATTCGTGGATTCTCGATTCCACAATAGAAAGTCAACGTTGCTGCTGGATCGGCATCAATAAGAAGTGTTTTCTTTCCATACTCAACTGCTGCTACCGCTAGGGCATGCGCAGTGGTTGATTTACCAACTCCACCAGCTGTGTTTGCAATAACAAGACTCTTCATGAAGTGACCTTCATCCGTTCGCGCGCCGATTTCATTTGGGGGCTTTCTCGGAATGATTGCGGCAAGAGTCTGAGCGCGCTACGCGTCGTCTTCAATGCAATGTCAGTGGTTGTTTCGTGGCCTGGAAGAGTCGGCCAACCGTAGAGCGAACGTGCCCAACGTGGAAGCGCCGCTCCAGCAAGCGAGGTAATTCCGCCCCACAGTGGTGCGATGGGAGTTCCAAATCGAAGCAATGGAGGAAGCGGTGGCAATGCAATAAATAGCGCTGCGCGCTTTGCATCATCACTTGCCGATAATTCCGGCGCGATTTCGCGGAAATATTCCTGCAGCTCAGCGCGATTTCTTGGAACACGGGATTCTTCGATTCCGACAAGTAAGGCGAATGTGAGCATCTCATCAATGTATGAATCCTGTTCTTGCTCTGTGAGAGCGAGACCAGAACGAAGTGCAGTATCCAAGAATGCATCAACCATGGCCATGTGCACCCAGAGCAGAAGTTTCTGATCATCCAATTTGAGCATTGCATGCACTCTGCGCACTCGTGCAGCTAATTTTTCAGCTTCATCTCGAGTTCCAAATGTCAAAGTTCCTACGTAATCTCCAGTCCGCTGTAGTCGGCCCCAAGCATCTTCACGGAAATTTGAATGCGCTGCTACTCCTGCCATTGCTTCAGGATGAAGCGCCTGTTGAAGTAAGGCTCTTATCCCGCCGACAAACATCGAGGTGTCGGAGTGGATTCTCCAGGTCACCGAATCTGGAGCGTAGAAACCCGTTTGTGAAAAGTCAGCCATTATTAGAAGAGCCCTTTGATGCCGCTCATCAACATCTCGAAGGCGATAGCAGCGGTTAACAGACCAGCGATTTTTGCAAGCAGCATGACTCCCGCTTCACGAATAATTTTCACAACATGAGTTGAGAACATCAAAGTTAATCCAATAACGATGTGAGCTCCCAGAACCGCAAGCGATAATGCAATCGCCATTGCTGAACTCTCGACATCTTGAGCGAAGAGCATGATGGTCACGATTGCTCCTGGGCCAGCAAGAAGTGGTGTCCCCAGTGGAACCAGAGCAAGATTTTTAGCAACGTCATTCTCTGTGCTTGTGTCATTACCTTTAAGTAGCTCTAGTGAAACGAGAAGAAGAAGCAAGCCACCGGCGCCTTGCAGCGCGGGCATTGAAATATCCAAATAATTAACGATGAACTGTCCAAAGAGGGCAAATATCGTGATGACAAAGAGTGAAGTTCCGGCAGCCTGCCAGGCCGCACGAGTACGTTCCGCGCGTGTTCGATTTCGCAAAACCCCAAGAAAAATAGGAGTAGCGCCCGGCGGATCGAGAATGACAAGAAGAGTGACAAAGGCTTGAAGGCCAAATGTCATGACCGTGACATCGTTCATCGTCGAATCAATCTCTCTTCTACATTCTTTATGCGAGCTCGGGAAACTAGGGCCTCCCATTGTTGCGGATGAGTAGTGAACTCCGCCAATTGATTTTGTTTGCCTGTCCCGTGGTAGTCACTAGAACCTGTGACAATCAACTCCTTCTCCAGGGCTAAACCAAGAAGTTGTGCTCTCTCATCTTCCGAATGGTCTCTGTGGTGAACCTCAATTCCATCAAGACCGGCAGCGATCAAATCATCAAGTACTTCTATTCGAATAGTTCTTCCTCGCTGCGACGCTAATGGGTGAGCGATGACTGCTACACCTCCTGCTTCCTTTATCAATTGGATTGCGGAAGTGGGTGATGGTGAATAGTGGTTGATATAAAACTTTGATTTGTTATGAAGTAACGCTGCAAAAGCTTCATCACGTGAGGAAACATGTCCGCGGGCGACTAAAGCGTCGGCCAAATGTGGCCGCCCTAACGTTGCATCGCTTGAGCGTTGGGCATGGACATCTTCGATGGTGATTTCGATTCCTGCTTCATTGAGTCTGGCGATAATACGTTCCATTCGCGAAAGTCGATTTTCGCGAGTTTGTTCTAGGACATCCAGCAAAGGTTTGTGCTGTGGATCGAAGAAGAATCCCAGCATATGGATGCTGATTCCATCGGAATCTTGGCAAGAGATCTCCGCTCCATGAACAAGTTGTAGTGTTGATTGAGATGGATGATTCAAGAGTCTGGTCGATGCTTCATCCCAGCCTCTCGTTGTGTCGTGATCCGTCAAGGCGATTACCGCGAGACCACGATTGATTGCTTTATCAATAAGTTGACTGGGGGTATCAGTTCCATCGCTCGCATTCGAATGCGTATGAAGATCAATCAACATATGAGCAAGGTTATCGTTTAACGGCGTTCTTGCTCCGTAGCACAAAAATCGCACAACCAGCGAGCAACAACAATAGGCCTGGAATAGTTCCTGATGGTGGCAATTGGTCTAACCACCAATAAGCCAGAACTGCACTCACTGGAACTTCAAAGAAGACGATAAGAGAGACGATTGCAGGAGAAACTCTCTTCAGTGCCAGATTGAACATCGTGTGTCCAAGTATCTGCGCACCAGCAATCAGCGCAAGGAGTAGCCACCATTCTCGCGAACTAAAGTTCCATATTTGAGTTTGGGTAACTAACGCGATTGGTAGCGCAGTAAGGGCACAAACAAAATAGCACGTTGACGTATAAGTGGCCGTCGAGATCGACTTCTGCGCTTGCGATCCGAGCATCACATAAAGTGCGGCAAGAGCTGCACATGCAATTGCGGCGAGATCACCAAGAAAAGCACGTTGAGACACCTGAAAATCTACGCCTGTGATAATCAAAAGTCCTATGAAGCTAATGATCATTCCTATCCATGCCTGCTTTGGAATGTGACCACCTAAACGCTTGACGAAATATGCTGCAAAAATTGGTTGCAGAGCGGTGAGAGCAGTTCCCGCGGCAACAGTGGTGTAACGCATCGCAATGAAGAAACCAATGAAATGAAATGCGAGAGCGATTCCCGCTAAGGCTGCCCACCGCATTCCTTCGCGCGATTCTCGCTTTAACCAGTCGCGAGAACGTAAACCAATAATGAACATCAAGACCGCGCCGCCAAGATTGCGCCAGACGACCAAGGCGAGAATTGGCATAGCGCTCAATGCGATTACTGGACCTGAAGTGCCAATTCCAATAATTCCCAATAGCAATAAAGGAATGTCGCGGCCTCGTGGCATCTGAGTGTGGTCTTGTTCCCGCATGGAACAAACCTACTATCCGTGGAGTGACAATCTTCCGATAGCCTTCTCCTATGGAGGTACCTGATGCGCACAGAGCAATTAACACGGATATTTCTGGCAAAGCTTGCTGGTACTCCTGTATTTGATCCCAACGGAGACCGTGTAGGCAAAGTTCGCGATGCAATCGCATCAATGCGACAAGATTCATCAGCGCCACGCATACTTGGATTTATCGTTGAAGTTCCTCAAAGACGAAAAATCTTTATCCCAATAACTCGAGTTACATCGATTGATGATGGTGGAGTTTTCATTACTGGAGCGCTCAATATCCGTCGGTACCAACAACGCCATGGCGAGGTCCAATTACTTGCAGAATTGCTGGATCATTCAACTCGCCTGCACGAAAATGGCGAAACTGTCATTATCGAAGATATCGGCATGGAGCTCACGGAGACCAAAGATTGGTACGCCCGTCACATTCACGTTCTGAAAAAAACAAAAGGTTTTCGCCGAGGTACTAGCGTGACTGTCAGTTGGAGTGATGTCGAGATCGATGCACCAATTCATGGCGTCAATTTCTCTAGTACACAAGAGGACATCAATACATTGCCGGCACAGGATGTTGCTGCTGCACTTCAAGATCTCGACGTCAATCGCCAAACTGAGATTGCTCGCACGATGGATGATGAAAAATTGGCTGATGTATTAGAAGAAATGGATGACGCTGATCGAGTCGCGCTCGTTACTCAACTCGAAGGTGAGTTGGTAGCCGATGTTTTGAGTGAGATGGCTCCCGATGACGCAGCAGATGTCTTGCGAGAAGTTGGTACCGAGAAAGCAGAGTCGCTCTTGAGCCTCATGGAAGATGATGAGGCACAAGATGTTCGTCGTCTTATGGAATATGAGGATTTCTCTGCGGGCGGAATGATGACGACTGACCCCGTTATTCTTGCGACCACTTCTACAATCGCAGAAGCGCTCGCTGCTGTTCGACAGAAAGATCTAGCGCCGGCACTTGCGGCGCAAGTGTTTGTATGCCGAGCTCCACTTGAGACACCCACTGGTCGACTCGTAGGAGTCGTGCATGTCCAACGATTGCTACGTGAACCACCTGCTTTGAGCCTTGGGCTTGTCGCCGATACGGAGACAAATGCCATTTCGCCAGACACTTCACTCAATGATGTGGTGAAGCACCTTGCAAATTACAACCTGATTGCCGCGCCAGTCGTTGATGAGAATGAACGCCTCATTGGTGCGGTAACCGTCGATGATGTACTTGACCACCTATTGCCAGCTAACTGGCGTAGCACAGAGCGAGAGGTATAACTATGGCGAAAAACTCTAGATTAGAAACGCCACGCGAATCTCGTCGTGCAATTCGCAGAAGTTATGACCCTGAAACTTTTGGTCGACTATCCGAACGTTTTGCACGTTTTATTGGAACAGCCAAGTTCTTGGTTTACATGACAATTTTCGTTACAGCGTGGATCCTTTGGAATGTCTTTGGTCCTCAAGAGTTTCGTTTCGATCAGTATCCATTCATTTTCTTGACTTTGCTGTTATCACTACAGGCCTCGTATGCAGCTCCGCTAATTTTATTAGCGCAAAACCGTCAGGCAGATCGTGATCGAGTTACTTCGCAGGAGGATCGAGCTCGCGATGAGCGTAATCTTGCAGTTACTGAATTCATGGTTCGAGAGATTGCTGCCATGCGCAAGGAATTAGTGCATGAGATCAAAGAAATTCTTGACGAGCGTTTAGGTACTGACTCCAAGCCTGACGCCAAGTAGCGATTTCTTTCGCGGAGCTAGCTGATCCGCAACTAGGAAGAATTGTTTAGCAGCTTGAGATTCGGGTTTCTCCCAAACAATAGGTGCGCCAGAATCTCCACCTTCTCGCAATTCAATATCAAACGGAATCTTCGCCACCAAAGGGACATCGCTTCCAACTAGAACACTGAGACGTCGAGCAGTCTCTTCCCCACCACCAGTACCAAAAAGGGCTACTTCCTTCTTGGTAGTTTCATCGATGAAAGCTGACATATTTTCGACGACGCCGATGATGTGTTGTTTGAGTTGATGAGCAATTCGACCGGCGCGCTCTGCAACTTCTGCCGCTGCAATCTGTGGAGTTGTGACGACGATAATTTCAGAGGCGGGTATTAGCTGGCCGAGTGAGATGGCTATGTCACCGGTTCCTGGAGGTAAATCAAGAAGCAGGAAATCTAAATCTCCCCAGTAAGCATCGCTGAGCAGTTGTTCAAGGACTCGATGAAGCAACGGGCCGCGATAGGCAACGGGATCTGCTCTATCAGGCTTAAACATCTCTATCGAGACCACTTTGATTCCGCGTACTTCAACCGGAATGAATGTCTGATCAATAGCAGTTGGTCGTTGGCCCTCGATTCCAAAAAGTCGCGGAATGGAATGCCCATAAACATCTGCGTCGAGTACTCCAACTTTGAATCCACGTTCACTTAGGGCTGCAGCAAGATTGACTGTTACTGAAGACTTTCCCACGCCGCCTTTGCCTGAAGAGATTCCCCAAACGCGCGTCAATGAATCAGGTTGAGCAAATGGTATGAATTTCTCCCTCCCACCCCGTAAAAGTTTCTTCACGTTGTCGCGCTGAGTCTCATTCATGACGCCGAATTCGATTTCGACCGAAGAAACCTGAGGGACTTTTAACACTGCTTCGTTGATATCTTTTTGAAGGCGATCGCGCATCGGGCATCCAGATATGGTCAAAAGTATTTTTAACTTGGCTGTTCCGTCGACAAAATGTACTTCCTCCACCATGCCCAGGTCGGGTAAGGGACGATGAAGCTCTGGATCAGAAACTGTAGCGAGCGCGTCGGAAATTAACGAAAGAGTCTGATCACTCATAGTAGATCTGGATCGATCTTCGCAACATCCTTGATGTCCCGAGATTGCTTCTTCACTTCATTCACGACGGGAGTGACATCATCCATGGCATTTCCAAGGACTTTCTTCGCTAGATTCTTGGGCGTCAAATCAGTTACATCCAAATCTTCAAACCCTGGACCAAGATTCTCTTTTAACTCGCGTGATGCGTATGTGGTGAAATTACGAACTTTATGAAGAAAGCGGGCAAAATCCTTTGCAGCGTTCGGTAATTTATCGGGGCCAACAAGAAAAAGTCCGAGCACGATAAGTCCCAGGAACTCTCCCATTCCGATTCCGAACATATACCTATCCTAGTTTTCTTCTTCGGGATAGCGAAACTAAATCTTCGTTGCGACCATTACGCCATCGCCCACAGGTAAAAGCATGGGGAGCCAATGGACCTGAGATTCCTTTATTACTTTGATGATTTCACGGTAGCCCACGCTTTCTGGGTCACGTTGAGTGGGATCTGCGACCTTTCCGTTGAGCAGTGCGCGATCAATAATCAGCACACCACCGGGACGTAATGATCGATGAGCATGTTCAACGCTTTCAAGTAAGTCAGCGTTCCTTCTCATGATAAATATGTCATAAAGACTGTCGGCCAACTTCCCCACGATTTCTCGACTATTTCCCGTGATCAATCGATATCGCGATGCGCTTATTCCCGCTTCATCAAATGCTTGCTTTGCTAATTTTGCATTCTCAACTTCATCATCGATTGACGTAAGCAAACCTTTTGGGGCGAGGGCTTGAAATATCCATAGACCACTAACACCAGCTCCAGTTCCAATCTCAACAATGGAGTTTGCGCCAATCAAATGAGTCAAATAACGCAATAATGAGCCAACAACAGGTGTTGTGTCGTAAGTCCCAATTTCTATTCCGCGTTGACGAGCGCGTTGCATGATTTCAGTTTCCGGAAGAAAAGAATTCGCGAAAGCTCTCATATCTCCACGGTCAGAGAGAATACGATCGCGCATTACCTTTTCAGATGCACTTCTGTCACCACCGCCGGTTATCACAGAGTTGCAATCCATTCAGTCAGCAAGCGAACTCCGTAACCGGTTCCACCTTTAACATTCTCTCCAGCATCAACTTCCGAACGCGCTGGCCCGGCGATATCAAGATGGGCCCACTTTCGTTTTCCGACAAACTTCTCAAGGAAGAGTGCGGCGGTAACCGAACCACCTTGGAACTTGTACTTATCTGCCGTGTGGTTGTAGTCCGCGATATCACTGGCAAGTGCGATTTGGTAATCATCAATGAGTGGCATTTGCCAGATACGGTCGCCGGTAAATTCACTGAGTTGTGTGAGGTTATTGGCGAGTTTCTTATCTCGGGTATACATCGCTCCGTAGTAGCGGCTCAACCCCAAGGTGGCGGCGCCGGTAAGAGTCGCGACATCGATGAGGTAATCAGGATCGAGATTCTTATCCGCGTATGCCAACCCATCTGCAAGAACCAGACGTCCTTCAGCATCAGTATTGATCACTTCCACAGTAGTTCCGCCATAGTGAGTGATGACATCTGAAGGTCTTTGAGAAGTGCCCGAAAGTGCGTTCTCGGCCAGCATCAAAAGCGAAGTAACTCTCACTTTCAGACCTAACTCCGCAGCAGCGACCGCCACCATCAAGACTGCAGCAGCGCCAGACATATCGCTCTTCATCGCCGTCATGGTGTCGTATGGTCTCTTAAGAGATACGCCGCCAGTATCAAAAGTAATTCCTTTGCCAACCAGGACGACATGAGGAAGAGGTTTCGAGCTTCGCGGCTTATAAGAAACTTCGACAAAACGTGGCGGATTCTTCTTACTTGAGTTGCCAACGGCCCGCAGGCCCCCAAACTCTTGTAGTTCTTTTCCACCTCGGACTTTTACTGTCAAAGCAGAATTCTTCGCTAGCTTCTTCGCTTGATTTGCCATCCACTCAGGCGACTTGATATTCGAAGGAGTATGAATCAAATCGCGAGTTTTCCATGTCGCCTCAAGCAACACTGAGGCTCTCTTGGCTACATCCTCAAAATTACCGACAATCGTAAAGGAGGGCGTCTCGGGCAGAGCGCTGGTTTTCTGACTCCAAGAGTAGGTTGCTAAACCTGATGCGATGAGATGGATCTGAGCTTCTACCTGATTTCGCGCAAGGAATGAAAGTGCGCGAGCATCGGTGGCACGAATCTTTCGGCCCAGCGCAACGCCTGCTTTTCGAATATCGTTTTCAGAACGCGCACCAACTCCAACCAGCAAGATTCGAGTTATCTCTTTGGTTGTTGAAACCGGAATATCTATGACCTCTCCCGCTTTCGCTGTGGAGGAAGCACCGTGTTTAATAATCTCTTCCAAAAAAGTAAATCCAAAAATCTTTTCAAGACTTTTAATGGATCGGGCCGGTAAATCAATAATTACTTCAGGTTTTTCTTTGTTGGTGCCGGCAACAATAGGTAATGCGATATGTGAATATTTCTTGAGGAACTTCTCCGAGAGTTCACTCGGATTCGCTATCGATCCGAGTTTCGGAATCGACCGATTCACTTCTTCAGTAGCGAGATGGATGCGTTGAGGACGTCCGCGAGGTTGCGCGCTTCTTCTTGATTAAGTTCTACTACCAGGCGCCCTCCACCTTCAAGGGGAATGCGCATGACAAGGCTGCGAGCTTCCTTTGTCACTTCCATTGGTCCATCGCCAGTGCGGGGTTTCATGGCTGCCATTTGTTCGCCCTCTTTCCAGTGGTACGGGTGGAGAATTATCTCTTATCTAGCTATCTGAGGGGAAATTGAAAGCTGCGCTCATGCGAGCGCGACCTGACGCGAGCACCGCGCTTATTGCACGCTCGGGTACCCCCAACTTTGTAGCAATATCTGCAGTTGATAGTCGTTTCACGAAGTGAAGGGTCAAAACAACCCGCTCTTCCTCAGGGAGAGTCGCCAAGAACTCGCGCAGAGTCAGATTTTTCGCTTCGGACACATAGGCAAGGTTACTGCGAGTTCTGTTAACGAGCTGAGACAGAGCGGGCAAAACGTCGTAGCGAAAAGAAGACCGCAATCAATATGCCAGGTTTCATCAGCGCGAGCAGAGGTGTTGGTGCATTTATCTTCTCGTACCAATCAAATCGGGTTGTGGTTGAAGTGATCGCGGTTAGACGAAACTCGCCAATGCCTTTAATCAACCTCCCATAATGATCTACTGCGCAGAATGTGGGTGGTTCCCAATGCGTAACTCGCATCTCATCCCACACGCCAAATTTGCCAATTCCCGTAAATGCGCGAATCTCAGTCCCGATTCCAGAATCACCGCCACTATCAACGCTCGAAGTTACATACGTGAGCGCCATCCATTCACCCTGTGATTTCCAATCTACGAGCGCGTTCCATACTTCGATCTGAGGCGCATCCACAGTCACGCTAACTTTAAACTCGTTCATTGCCATAGTTGTGCGACGCTTTAAATCTTCGTTACATGTGCAAGAGCTTCATCAATTGATGAGCACCATGCAACAAGTTCATGCTGGCCAGGCTTCATAAAGTTCTTGTCGGTTAAATCATCAAGAGCAATTCGAAGTGTGGAGTAAACGCTATTTGGATCCAATACTGCAATCGGTTTTAAGTGAAATCCAAGATAACGTCCAACCCAAATCTCAAATAGCTCCTCTAGAGTTCCAATTCCTCCCGGTAGTGCGATGAAGCAATCAGCTAATTGTTCGATCATTCCCTTTCGAGCACGCATGTCAGAAACCACATGTAGTTCTGTTGAATCATGATCAATGAATTCAATATTCATCAATCGCTCAGGAATGACGCCAATCGTCTTGCCACCATGATGACGAGCACCCTTCGCGACTTCGCCCATCACTGAAATCGCTCCACCGCCCCAGACAAGTTCGTGGCCAAGTTTGGCAATCTGGGCGCCGAGATCAAACCCCAATTCAAGATTCTCTGGAGCCACAGCCACCGATGAGGCGCAATAAACCGCAATCTTCATGAGACCACTCTAAACGCTGGACTGCAAAGTTGAGACACCAATGATTCATCTTCGTAAACGATATTCGCTTGGTAAGTTAATCCCATGAACGCATACGGTTATGGAATCGCAACCATAACTAGTGATGGAATGGTGCTCGACACATTTTTCCACCAACTAGGGCTGGGCGAGATCAAAGATCATTCTCGGCCCGATCTCTCCCGTTTCGAAGGCGAAGATTCGATTCGGAAAGTCGTGAAGAGGTCTGTAGCGCTCGAGATTGATCTCACGAAACCACCTGCATCTGTATCCGATGCTTATCTCAGACTTCATCTTCTCTCCCACCGTTTTATCAAGCCACACGGTTTATCGCTTGATGGAATTTTCGGAATTCTCAACAACGTTGTGTGGACATCCCATGGACCTTGTGCCGTCTCTAGCTTTGAAGAAGTACGGATTGAATTGCGCGCTGCTTATGGACAGATCACAGTTTTCGGCGTCGATAAGTTCCCGAGAATGGTTGATTACGTTCTCCCTGAGGGTGTTCGAATCGCGGACGCTGACCGAGTCCGCTTAGGTGCACATTTATCTGCCGGAACGACCGTTATGCATGAAGGTTTTGTAAATTTCAATGCCGGAACATTGGGTGCATCAATGGTTGAAGGACGAATCTCTGCGGGAGTTGTTGTCGGAGATGGATCCGATATCGGCGGTGGCGCTTCAATTATGGGAACACTTAGCGGTGGAGGAAAAGAAGTCATATCTATCGGCAAGAAGACGTTACTTGGTGCGAACTCTGGACTTGGAATTTCACTTGGCGATGACTGCGTTCTCGAGGCTGGGGTTTATCTCACGGCAGGATCGAAAGTCCAACTTCCGGATGGAAAAGTAATAAAAGCTCGTGAACTTTCTGGAGCTAACGGAATCTTGATTCGCCGCAACTCACAAACTGGTGCAATTGAGGCGCTTCCAAAGACCGGAACTTGGGGTGGACTCAATGCCGCCCTTCATAAAAATTAGAATGCCAAAGATTTATTCGTAACAGAACTTCTTGGCATATCTGCGCGTGTTATCGCAGATCACACGCTCGCGAATAAGTTGCAGATCTACCGGATCTTTAATCCAGGTTGATGGAAGTTTTGTTCTGGAACGAAAGATCTCACCAGTTAAAGTTGCAACTTTTCCATCCGTTGATGCAGCTGTTATGGACATGATACTTCCAGTCTTTGAGCGTGAATCAATGCGATAGGTGAGCACATCTGGCAATCCAAAAGCGGTTGCGAGATCTTTCTGCGTTACTACTCGCTCCCAATATGCAAAACGAGGATTTATCGTGGTGTCCAAACTCCACGGATCCGGAACACCTTGAAGATATGTGATTGATGAACCCCATACATCTTTCACATTCTGAGTCGCTCCACCCGTGGAGGAAGAATAAAAGGCGCTAATCGGTTTGCCGTCAATCGTTACGACTAGCGCGGAGTTCTCATCTATGAAAGTACGGTTGACCGCCTCTTTCCACTTGATTCCATAGATTTTTTCAATTTCTTTTGAATATCCAACGAAGTTCTGGTCAATAGTGGAGTTATAAATATTGCAATCGCATTCTGCGCGAACGCGTCCAACTTTTGCTAGCGCATACGTGCGTGCAGCAATAGCCTGTGCTTCAAGCGCTGCGGCTGGCCACGAAGAAGGAACCTCCCCGATTCCCCAGAGATATTCATCGTGAAGTCTGAGGGTCGTTGTTACCGATAGATAACTTGTGACCGCATTCGCATTTGATTTGATTGTGATCTGTCCATACTTGTATTGATTGACCTCTGTCTTATTTGTAACTTCGATGGTTGTGGTCGGAAGATCCCAGCGAAGAGTCCATGATTGATTACCGGGAATAGCGGCGAATTTGGTGGTCGGCGATGAAAGTTGTGGCACGACCAATCCGGCAAAGTTTGTGAATAGAGCGGTTGTGTCCCCTTTATATGTTCCAAAAGGTTCGGGGCTTTCACTCAATGGAATATCGCCGCGGAATAATCGAATTTCCCCCACTCCGCCGACTGCTTTCATCGTTATGGATGTGATCAGGTTTGCGATATTCACTCGGATCAATTGATTGTCGGGATAAGGGGTAACCGATGTTCCTGGGTAGTAATAGGTCAGAATTTCGGCCGCTGATTTACCTTCAAGTGCTTGGCCTCGCGCACCAATCTGGCTCATTCCTACGCCATGACCATAACCTGAACCAAAGAAACGGAATTCGGTCGGCGCTACTGAGGGAGCTACTGGTTCAGCTGAACTTTGGGGAGCAAATAGAGAGGTTATGAGTAGCGTTGAGATAACAAGTAACGCACGTCTCCACATATTTCTTAGGGTACCGCAGTGCCTAACTTTCTTATTGTTTATGAGCGCGAAACCAACGTACGAGGTGATGAAATGAAACCAAATCCCCAGGAAAAATGCATAATCATCAGAACTAACGGAAGTCGAACTCTCTCGCTCCAATTCGTTCCAATCATGAGTGATGCTAGGAAAATCGCGATTAGGTAACTGGTAAATGGGATGAGAAAGATTGGATGTAACAGCAATCCGAGGGCGAGTGAGAAAAAGGTGAGTACTAGGTTTACTGGTGGTGCTAAGTAGCGAAAATTGATGGTTCCTGTGTGACGCCGCGAAACAACCCGACGCCAACGGCCATACTCAAAATATTGGCGAGCAAGCGCACGGATACTTGAACGTGGGCGATATGTCACTTTTAACTCGGGGTTAAACCAAACTATTCCACCGTTGAGCCTCAATCGATAGTTCATTTCCCAATCTTGCGCACGAATGAAATCTGAGTCATAGCCCCCAATTTCATCAATCGCACTCCTTCGGAAAACTCCCAGGTAAACGGTGTCAGTTGGTCCAGCTTCTCCGCCAGTGTGAAAACGTGATGCGCCAACGCCAATTGGTGAACGCATCGCTCGAGCGACCGCAGATTGGAAAGGAGTGATGCCTTCGGCAGCCATAATTCCACCTACATTTACTGCGCCCGTCTCATTGATTGTTTGGACAGCAGTGCTTATGTAATCAGCATCTATTTCAGAATGACCATCAATTCGGACAACTATTCCATGGTGAGAATTTTGAAGCGCTGCATTTAGTCCATCCGGCGTCTTACCTGTTGGATTATCGATTACGTATACGCGTGAATCTTCTGCTGCAAGTTGATCAGCAATTGCTCGAGTGTTATCTCGTGAAGGTCCAACCGCAATGACAATCTCTAGTTCTCCTTGATAGTCAGAGTTGAGAGCCGCCTGAATCGCTGCACGTAGATGCTCCTCTTCATTGATGACGGTGAGAATGATTGAAACTGCGGGAGCGCTGCCCCGCATGGATTGAGCGTGGGATGTATCACCGCTTGATTCTGGGCTCGTCATAACCGCCAAACCGTATCGCCCATTTACGCTTCTCTCTGTGAAATCACCACGGGCAATTCGAATCTTCACGATTCTCTCCATATCTATTGTGGCGATTTCAGCAATCTCCTGGGCGGGTTTAGGGCGAATCACGGCCGCTATTCCCAAAGTGGATGCATTCAATGGTCTTGATAATCGCCCAAAGAAAGAATCCTCCGCCGTCAATTATCTTGTTGTTGGATCGGATACTCGAGAAGGGTTAACTCGCGCGGAGATAAAGCGCTTAAGAGTTGGCGGAACTGAAGTCGCAGCCGGTAAACGGTCTGACACGATGTTGTTGATTCACATCTCCAAAAAACGCGATAAAGCGGCCATCATCTCGATTCCTCGAGATACATATT
>RFMK01000142.1 GCA_009927705.1 Actinomycetota bacterium
CAGGTTCAATGTCTAAACAACCACATCTAGAAGGACTTACTCTCAAGACCCGCGATGAATTGCGCAATATCGCCATCATCGCCCACGTCGACCATGGCAAGACAACTCTCGTTGATGCGATGTTGTGGCAATCAGGTGCATTTGCGGCCCATAAAGAACAATCCGAGTCCCAAGACCGCGTCATGGATTCAATGGATCTCGAACGCGAAAAAGGCATCACAATTCTGGCGAAGAACACTGCGGTCAAGCGCGGTTCCACAATCGTCAACATCATCGATACCCCGGGCCACGCAGATTTCGGCGGCGAAGTAGAGCGCGGACTTGAAATGGTTGATGGTGTTGCACTTCTGGTTGATGCCTCAGAAGGACCGCTCCCTCAAACCCGTTTCGTACTTCGTAAAGCGCTCCAGAAAAATCTTCCGGTCATTCTTATTATCAATAAAGTCGATCGTCCTGATGCACGAATTGCTGCAGTTGTTGACGAAGCGTATGGACTCTTTCTCGATCTTGATGCAAATGAAGAACAGATTGATTTCCCAATCGTCTATACATCCGCAAAAGCTGGTCGCGCTTCGCTAAATCGTCCAAATGATGGCGGAATGCCCGACAACGAGAATCTTGATGTGCTCTTCGATGTTATCTTCAAGACGATTCCAGCTCCTAAATATCACGAAGGCGCACCGCTTCAAGCTCACGTCACCAACTTGGACTCATCTCCATATTTGGGTCGTCTTGCTTTATGTCGCGTTCATGAAGGAACCATCAAGAAAGGCCAGATGGTTTCGTGGATCAAGACTGATGGTTCGCAAGAAAAAGTGAAGATCTCCGAATTGATGATTACGGAAGGCCTCGAGCGCGTTCCTGCGACCGAAGCAGGCCCAGGCGACATCATCGCGGTCGCCGGAATTGAAACCATCACATTGGGTGAAACTTTGGCCGATGCTGAAAATGCACACCCGCTGCCATTAATCACCGTTGATGAGCCGAGTATTTCGATGACTATTGGTATCAATACCTCTCCACTTGCAGGTCGAGTTGGCAAGAAGTTGACCGCGCGTCTGGTGAAAAATCGTTTAGATGCAGAACTTGTCGGAAACGTTTCGCTTCGCATTCTCCCTACCGATCGCCCTGATACATGGGAAGTCCAAGGTCGCGGTGAATTACAACTCGCAGTTCTCGTCGAGATGATGCGCCGCGAAGGTTTCGAGCTCACAGTCGGAAAACCACAAGTCGTCACAAAGTTGATTGATGGAAAATTGCACGAACCGATGGAGCGACTCACGATTGATGCGCCGGAAGATTATCTCGGTGTCATCACCCAATTAATGGCGCTCCGCAAAGGCCGCATGGAACAGATGGTCAATCATGGAACCGGTTGGATCCGTATGGATTTCAAAGTGCCATCACGAGGACTTATCGGTTTCCGAACTGAATTCTTGACTGAAACTCGCGGAACCGGATTATTGCACCACGTCTTCGACGGTTATGAAGCCTGGAGTGGTGAACTTCGTACTCGTAACACCGGTTCGCTCGTTTCCGATCGTTCAGGTAACGCGACTTCGTATGCCATCTTCGCTCTGCAAGAACGCGGAGTCATCTTCTCAGAAGTTGGATCTGATGTTTATGAAGGTATGGTGATTGGCGAGAATTCACGTCCAGAAGATATGGATGTCAATATCGTCCGCGAAAAGAAGCTCACCAACATGCGCGCCGCAGGTTCGGATGAAAACGAACGCTTGATCCCGCCAAAGATTTTGAACCTCGAACAAGCGCTCGAGTATTGCCGCGAAGATGAGTGCGTAGAGGTGACGCCAGTAAATGTTCGCATTCGCAAAGTCGTCCTCGACCAGAATGAACGCTCGCGTCTTACCTCCAAGGCCAAGAAAGCCAACCAAGAGGGCTAGACACGCCGTTTTGCCGCATAAATAGCCACTTTGTCAGTGGTCGGCTGTGTACTCACCTGCATCGAAACGCAGGAGGAAACACACATGAACCTACGAGAGCTCGCATTCCAACTCTCCGCCATTACCTTGATCGCTGATGCCGCAAAAGAGGCGAAGGATCGATTGCGCCGCGAATTTGCCCAGGCGCTGGAGGAAGTTGGCGCTGATTCAGCGAAGGCTGCCCTCGAAGGTGAAGAGATTGCAAAAGTCTCGCTTATCCAACCACGCACCTCACCCGAGGTTTTAAACGAGAAAGCATTCGTTGAATGGGTGAAATCAAATTATGAATTTGAGATTGTCGAATCGGTCCGGGAATCTTTCCGAAAGCATGTCATGGATTCGGTCGAGAATGTTGAAGGCAAAGCAATCTATAAACGCACTGGTGAAGTTTTAGATTTCATCCACTTTAATTCGCGCGATGCATATATCGCGACCCGTTTCCTTAGTGGAGGTCGTGAAGTTCTCACCCAAGCTTTCCGCGCCGGGACTTTGACGCCGACTTCTGTGATGGCCGAAGAACTTCAGATGGCGGTGGGTCAATAATGAGTTATTTCAACCTGAGTGATTACGAACCCGTTGAGAACCGTATCCGCGCATTCTGGGCAAAATACCCGAACGGTCGTTTACTAACAGATCTCCAAAGAACTGAACGTCCTGATGGTCGTATCGAATGGATCTGTCGGACTGAGGCATACACAAATTGTGATGACACACGCCCCCAATCCACCGGTTTTGCTACCGAGATTGAAGGAACATCACCTGTCAATCGCGCTAATGCTTCTGAGAATTGCGAAACTTCAAGTATCGGTCGTTGTTTAGCCAATTTAGGTTTTGCTGCTAAAGGTCGCCGTCCAAGCCGCGAAGAGATGACGAAAGCTGCGCGCGCTAATCCCCGTAAATCACTGACCAAAAGCGATTGGGAGACGCTGATTAGCCGCCTTCATGGATGTACCAACCTCAACCAACTCAAAGCTTGGTCGGCTCACGCAGCTGGATTCTCGATGCCGGAGGAGAAGCGAAGTGAGTTACTCGGAATGTTCCACACTCATAAGGAGAGCTTGAGTCGCAAGACTGAGGTTGCTTAATTGATGGTGACGGTGATTGCGCGGTGATCGCTGATTCCGTAGTGCTCATGGATCGTTGATGTGACATCTTTCGGACTCAGTTCTTTGCTCATGATGTAGTCGAACTCGATGGAAGGTTTCCACGAAGGATATGTTGGTCCTTCGGCGAGGTCCTTCCATCCTGCAATCTTCGGTCCCAGTCCCCATGGAAGGTTGAAATCTCCGGTCATGATGTGAATTCCCGGGAGTTGCTCGACCCACTTCGCAACCTTTCGAAGTTGTTGTGCATTCTTTATCGGAACGAATGAGAGATGAGTTGTTGTAACGGAAATTCCATTCTCTAGTTCTGCCACTAACGCTGAACGAGGTTCATCTGAAACATAAATTAAACGAGGTCTCTTATCGCCGGCCACCAGCAGCGGCATGCCTAGCGGCGCTTTTCCTACATTGATTCGATGCCAACGTTTGACTGGAACTTTCGAGACGATTCCTATTCCATACATCGCATCGTTAGGAAGAGTTGAATCCTGATCAAAGACCATTGCATCTTTGACACCGTGCCATTTCTCACCGGGCGTTCCAAACATTGATGGAGCAAATGCCCAATGCTTCGCGCCCATAATTTCTGCAATTTCAGCAACTTGGTTTCCATGTCCAGAACGCTTTTGTTGCACATCAACTTCTTGTAATGCGATTACATCTGTATTGGAATCGTCATGAAGTTTCACTAGCGCTTCAGGAAGCGTGATGGATGATTGTGGGGGAATGGCCATTCCGTGTAGAAGGTTCCACGAGGTCACCGTGAACCCCGAAGTAGATGCCATGAAGGCAGGCTAGTAGGGTCGCCCCGTGCTCCTGAATCTTCCGCTCTCTCGCTCACGGCTTGATCGAGCTGCACATTTACGCGCAGATTCCGCGGGCTTAGATGAGCTCTGGCGCGCAGCCAAAGTGATTTCGATGGTGGGAGATAAGTTCAAGACCACTGCAGATGGGCTGGCATTTATTGATCCAGTCTCGGCGCCAGGCGAGCGCTATTTTCTCGGCCTCGATAGGAGTGGAACTCCGTATTTCGTAACTCATCAGAGCGCTGGCGATATCGACCTCCAAGAGTTTCAATCGTTGCGCACGATCGGCGCAAATCTCAATGACTTAGAAATTGGTGCAGCCGTTCACGCGCTAGCACTGACTCAATGGCACGAAGCGCACCAGCGTTGTGCCAAGTGCGGCGAATCAACACATTCAACTTTTGCTGGCGCAGTTCGCGAGTGCGATAAGTGTGGAGCTTCCCATCATCCACGAACTGATCCCGCAATCATCGTCTTAGTAAAAGATGATAAAGACCGAATCTTGCTTGGCCGCCAGAAAATCTGGCCCGCAAAACGTTTCTCAACTTTCGCAGGTTTTGTGGAGCCAGGTGAATCTTTTGAAAGTTGTGTGATTCGCGAAGTTGAAGAAGAGTGTGGTGGAAAAGTTAGCGATATGAAATATCTCGGCTCTCAACCATGGCCATTTCCGGCTTCCATCATGATTGCGTATGAAGCCATCATTACCAATCCTGATTCAGTAAAAGCAGATGGTGAAGAGATTGAAGAGATAATCTGGTTAACTCGCGAGGAGTTACATACAAAAACGCTTTCCGGCGATTTGCTTCTCCCACCAATCATCTCTGTGGCCCGAGCGATGATCAACGCTTGGTACGGACCTAGCGCATCGGATGAATTACGGGGCGGCGAATCGTGGCGCAATTAGCAGAAGAGATTCTTGCCGCTCTCGATACCGAACAACGCGCTGTCGCAACCGCAGTTCGTGGTCCAGTTTGCGTTATCGCCGGTGCTGGCACGGGAAAAACTCGAGCAATCACGCATCGCCTCGCGTATGCAGTTGATATCGGAGTAGTCGATCCGCAAAGAATTCTCGCGCTCACATTCACCGCCCGCGCCGCCGGTGAGATGCGCACGCGCCTTCGCGCCCTCGGCGTCCCCAATGTCGCAGCTCGAACATTTCACGCTGCCGCCCTCAAGCAGCTCATGTATTTCTGGCCCCAGGTCCTCGGGGGCCGTTTTCCATCGCTTCTGACCACCAAGACAGGATTCCTGGGCGAAGCGCTTAATCGCGCGAACGTATCTGCGGTCAAGAGCAACGCAGTCCTGCGCGATGTCGCAGGCGAGATTGAATGGGCAAAAGTCATTGGCTTAGCCCCCGATGAATACATCAAGGCGGTCGATGATTACTCTCGCCCAGTTCGAGTCTCCAATAACAAAGTTGATGCGACTTCAATCGCAAAAGTTTACGAAGCTTATGAATCGCTCAAGAAACAAGAACGCGCAATCGATTTCGAAGATGTCCTACTTCT
>RFMK01000148.1 GCA_009927705.1 Actinomycetota bacterium
ATGGATTCTTACTCGATGGTTTCCCACGCAATGTTGCGCAAGCTGAAGTTCTTCGTGCAATTCTGGCAGAGAAGAAAACTCCGATTGATGCAGCGCTAGAACTTTCGATCGAGAACGCTGAGATCATTAAGCGACTTTCAGGACGTCGCACTTGTCGCGGTTGCGGCAAAGTTTTCCCAGGCCAACTCGAGAAGTGCGATGCTTGTGGCGCCGAGCTTTACCAACGCGATGACGATAAAGAAGAGGTAATCGCACGTCGCCTTGAGGTTTACGCTGAACAAACCGCGCCCATTATTGCTTTTTACCGCCACGAAGGGCTGTTAATCACTATCCCTGCCGTGGGCGATGTTGCTGACATTACCGCCGGCGCGATTCGCGCTCTCTCACAGAAACTTAGCTAAATCATGGCGATCCAGATCAAGACTTTGGATCAACTCCAGACCATGCGCAAAGCAGGTCTCCTCGTTCGCAATACTCTTGAACTAGTGAGAGCTAATATCAAAGCTGGAATCACAACAAGTGCGCTCGATGCGATTGCTGACGCAAACATCAAGCGCGGCGGTGGAACGTCAAATTTCAAGGGCTATCACGGTTATCCCGCAACGATTTGTGTATCAGTAAATGACGAAATAGTTCACGGAATCCCTGGTGAACGCATGATCATGCCGGGAGATATCGTCTCAGTTGATTGTGGCGCAGTTATCGATGGTTGGCATGGTGATGCAGCTTTTTCGATGATTGTCGATCCGGTGGATGAAAAACGCCAGATGATGCTTGATGTATGCGAAGAGTCGATGTGGGTAGGAATCGCGGCCGGAAAAGTTGGCGCGAAACTCTCCGACATCGGACACGCGATTGAGAAGTACACCAATGAACAAGGAAAGTACGGAATCTTGCGTGAATACGGCGGACACGGAATCGGAACTGCAATGCATATGGAGCCGCATATATTCAATTATGGCAAGCCCGGGCATGGTCCCACCATTGAAGTTGGAATGGTCTTTGCGATTGAACCGATGATCACGATGGGTTCGGAAAAAACTAAAGTGCTTGCAGATAATTGGACTGTTGTCACTGTAGATAAGTCACATGGTTCGCACTTTGAAAATACATATTGCATCGCACCCGATGGAAAACCTTTTGTACTCACAGCCCTCGATGGCGGTAAATCCGAACTCGCTCGTTTTGGTGTCGAAGTTTCGACCCTTCTCTCGTAAGTTAGCGCCATGAGCAAAATCCTCGAGCAGCGGGAAAAGCGAGCCAGAATCAAGGCTTTACTCGAGGCGAAGAATCTTGATGCGGTCGTCCTGAAAAAAGGCGCAAATGTGGCATGGATTATTGGTGGGCGTGCGCATATCCCCACGACTCTGGAACTGTCTTGTCTTGATGTCGTTGTGTATCGGGACCGCATTGTGGTGGTCACTAACAAAATTGAAGCACCTCGCTTACAGGCAGAAGAGCTCTCGGGTGATGAAGAGCTTGTTGTGATTAATTGGTTCGAAGGTCGCGAGGGACAGCTTCCGAAAGGTGAACGAATCGGCGTTGATGGCGCTGAGAGCGATCGGGTAAATCTTCAATCAGATATTGAGTCGCTTCGTCGTTCGCTGAATGATTATGAAGTCAATCGACTCCGCGAGATTGGCAAAGATGCTGCAACTGCACTTGGGGAAGCGATGCTCGATATCGATCCTGAGATGAGCGAAGTTGAAGTCGCTGGAGAAATCGCGGAAGAACTCTGGGAGAGAAATTTAGAACCGGTTGTATTGCTCGTGGCGGGAGAATCGCGCATCCAACAATTCCGTCATCCGCTACCGACGACGAATCCAATCGGTTCAATTACGATGGGTGTCATTTGCGCACGTCGTAAAGGTTTGATTGCTAGCGTCACCCGAATTGTGCACTTTGGCGAAATCTCTTCTAAAGCCAATGACAACTATCAAAGACTTATGAACGTCGAAGCGGCTTTTCTAGATGGAACAAAAGTTGGCGCAACTTTCGCCGAAGCATTTACCGCGGGAGAGCGCGCCTACCTCACTCAAGGTTTTGCTCGAGATGAGTGGACGAAGCATCACCAAGGTGGTCCAACCGGATATCTGCCTCGGGATTTTCCCGCGCATGAGAAGACTCCACAGCTCATCGGATTGAATAATGCGATTGCATGGAACCCCAGCGCTGAGGGGCTTAAAGTTGAGGACACCATCATCACCACGCCAACTGGGTTGGAGATCATCACCCATGATCCACAGTGGCCATCGATTGAAATCGCAGGTCGAGCTCGCCCAGCTATCGCGGTCCGGTAACCCAATCGTTATCAAAATGCCCGCTCACAAGCATTGACCGAGGCTCAATCACGCACAAGACTCACCTCATTCAGGTGGTCAGACCACTGACCACTTCTTCTCTGGGGAGAGTAGCTCGATGGTGCGTTACGGAATTATCGGTGTGGGCGCGATGGGTCGCGAACATGCAGAAAATCTCCGTTTTATCGATGGCGCAACTGTTACTGCGCTATCTGATCCAGATGAAGGTTCACGCAGCCTTGCTACCAAGCAACTAGGTAGCGAAGTAAAAGTTTTCACCGACCATAATCAACTTCTTGATTCTGGACTTGTTGATGCGGTCATCATCGCGACTCCAAATTACACACACGTTGACGTTTTGAAAGATGCGCTTGCTACATCGCATCACGTTTTTATCGAAAAGCCACTCTGCACCACAATTGATGATTGCCTCAAGGTGATTGAATGGTCAAAGAATCGAACTGGATTAGTCTGGATGGGGCTTGAGTATCGATATATGCCACCAGTGGCAGAACTTATTTCCATAGTCCATAACGGTGGTGTTGGTGAAGTACAACAGGTGACAATTCGCGAGCATCGCGAACCTTTCTATCCCAAAGTAGGGAATTGGAA
>RFMK01000128.1 GCA_009927705.1 Actinomycetota bacterium
AAACTGGGCCCCGTTGACCGAGGCCCAGAAATGTTTGAACGTTCTAACTACTCCGCTTCAGGAGTTGTGACTGCTGCAGCTGCAGCATCAGCGGCTTGCGCTTCTGCTTTCTGCTTCTTGTGCGCCAAGAAGCGGGCTTGAGCTTCAGCGTATTGACGCTCCCACTCTTCGCGTTGTGATTCAAATCCTGGCTTCCATTCCTGCGATTGAGGATCAAATCCTTCAGGATAAATGAAGTTGCCACTCTCGTCGTAACGAGCAGGCATTCCATATTGAGTTGGATCAAATGCTTCTACTTCGACATCGTGTCCTTCATTTGCTTGCTTCAATGAGAGAGAGATGCGACGACGCTCGAGATCGATATCGATGATCTTCACGAAGAGTTGGTCGCCAACTTGAACAACTTGTTCTGGAATCTCAACGTGGCGTTCAGCGAGCTCAGAGATGTGAACTAAGCCTTCGATGCCATCGAAAACGCGGATGAATGCGCCGAATGGGACGAGTTTAGTGACCTCACCTGGAACAACCTGATTGATGGTGTGGGTACGAGCAAATGCCTGCCATGGATCTTCTTGAGTTGCCTTGAGTGAGAGCGAGACGCGTTCACGCTCGAAATCAACTTCAAGAACTTCTACAGTCACTTCATCTCCAACAGCAACCACTTCACCTGGATGATCAATGTGCTTCCATGAAAGTTCAGAGACGTGTACGAGACCATCTACGCCACCAAGATCGACGAATGCGCCGAAGTTAACGATAGATGAGACAACGCCTTCACGGACCTGTCCCTTCTGGAGTTGATTAAGGAATGTGGTGCGAGATTCAGATTGAGTCTGCTCAAGATATGCACGACGTGAGAGAACCACGTTGTTGCGATTCTTATCGAGTTCAATGATGCGAGCTTCAACTTGCTTGCCGATGTACGGAGAAAGGTCGCGAACGCGGCGCATTTCAACAAGTGATGCAGGAAGGAATCCGCGGAGTCCGATATCAACAATCAAGCCGCCTTTGACGACTTCGATAACTGTTCCGACAACAACTTCGTCACGTTCTTTCTTGCCTTCAATCTCTCCCCACGCCTTCTCATATTGAGCGCGCTTCTTGGAGAGGATCAGACGACCTTCTTTATCTTCTTTTTGAAGTACGAGTGCTTCTACGCGATCGCCAACTTTGACCAATTCACTTGGATCAAGATCATGACGGATTGAGAGTTCGCGGGCTGGAATTACGCCTTCTGTTTTATATCCAATATCGAGAAGGACTTCATCGCGATCTACCTGGACAACAACGCCAGAAACGAGATCTCCGTCGTTAAAGTTTTTGATTGTGCCTTCGATTGCGGCGAGAAAATCTTCTGCTGTTCCAATATCGTTAAGTGAAATTTGAGTTGACAAGGTACTCCGTGGGGAAATGATTTAGTAGGGCACGCTTCAGGCCCGACTCCAATTCCAGTATGACTTCTACGAGATATGGGCACTTCCTACTACGTCCGAGGATGTACAGGTTCCTTAAGCGCGGAGCGCAAGGCTACTTTCCACCCGTGGATTCGGTCAATTTGGCATCAATGCGCCGCTAAATCCCAACTCTTTCCAAAGCCAACATTAACGTCTAGTGGCGCTTTGAGCGGAAAAGCTCCGCCCATCTCCCGACGAACGAGACCTTCCATAGCCTCATGTTCTCCGGCCGCAATCTCAAATATCAATTCATCGTGAACTTGTAGCAACATCCGCGACTTCAGCTTCTCGGCTTTGATGGCTCGATCGACATTGAGCATCGCAACTTTAATGATGTCTGCTGCGGAGCCTTGAATCGGCGCATTAAGAGCCATGCGTTCTGCGACTTCTCGTCGCTGACGATTCTCATGGTTCAAATCCGGAAGGTAACGCCTACGACCCATAATCGTTTCGGTGTAGCCCTTATCGCGTGCGACTCGGACTACTTCCTTTAAGTAGACCTGAATTCCGCCAAAGCGCTCAAAGTATTTACCCATCAAAATACTCGCATCAGTCGGAGAGATATCGAGTTGTTGCGCTAAGCCATACGAGGACAATCCATATGCAAGTCCATATGACATTGCCTTAATCTGGCGACGCATGTCGGCATCAACATCGGCGACTTTTACGCCGAAAACTTGAGATGCCACTGTGGAATGCAGATCTTCTCCCGAACGAAACGCTTCAATTAGTTCATGATCATCAGAGAGATGAGCCATAATGCGCATTTCGATCTGACTGTAATCAGCAGTCAAGAGATCAACATAAGGTTTTTCAGCGATAAAGCAATCTCGGATTCGCCGTCCTTCATCCGTGCGAATCGGAATGTTCTGCAGGTTTGGCTCGGTTGAGGAAAGTCGACCCGTTGCAGTTGTGGTTTGCTGGAAAGTTGTGTGAATCCGATTGTCGTCAGCAATTGACGACATCAACCCTTCGATTGTCGTTCGCAATTTACTGACTTCTCTTACGCGCAAGAGTGCTTCCAGAACTGGATGCTTTGTGGTTGAGAAGAGCCATTCGAGAGATTCAGCATCCGTACTGAATCCAGTTTTGATCCGCTTCGTTTTTGGTAACGCTAACTCTTCGAAGAGGACAGTTTGAAGTTGTTTTGGTGATGCCACGTTGAATTCATGGCCTACTGCCGAATATGCCTTCTTGATCTGAGTATCTTCTTCTGATTCGAAGAAGTTCTTCAGATCTTGCAACTGTTTCTTATCGACGCCAATACCTACCGCCTCCATGGAGGAGAGAATCTCCATGGTGGGTATCTCTATCTCGCGATACAACTTAAGCGCGTTATGACCTTCGAGCTCCCGTTCTAAAACTCGCCAAAGTTCATCAACATGCCCCGCGGCTTCTGGCGTCCAGTCATCGCTGAATAAGTCCGCACTGGAGGGAGAGATTTCGATTCCGCAATACTTTCGAAGCACATCGAGAAGTTCAATATCTCGGGATCCTGGATTGAGTAAGTAAGACGCTACTTCAGTATCAACGGCGACCTTCCTTAGAACTCCGCTACGAATCCAATATTTTGCGCCATGAATAATCCAGCGCTCCTCGGTTAAGAGAATGTCGGAGATTTCAGAGCGATTAATGGTCACAACTTCGCCCGGATTAAAACTCAAGGCTGCTGAATTTTCAGAAAGAACTAAAGGAATCAATTCATTTTGCTTGAGAAGCTTCTCTAGTTCTTTTCTACCAATTTCCTTCAGCGTTCCTTCGCTGGGCTTACTCTCTACTTTCGCTTCTTCGCCATTGAGCGCTTTGATTCGATCCTTGAGCGCTTTGATTTCAAGTGTGTCGAAAAGTTTGTTGATATGCGCAAAATCCACGCCACGCCACTCAAGATTTTCCAGTGCAGGGTGTAGCGGAAGATCATGGCGAAGCTGAGTGAGTTCTCGATTAGTGAGCACGGATGGAAGTGCCGCTCGCAGTGCTTCCCCGGCTTTGCCGGGAACGGTATCTACCTTTGCGACAAGTTCTTTCAGCGTTCCAAATTCTTGAATCCATTTGGTCGCCGTCTTCTCCCCTACCCCTGGAATCGAAGGCAAATTATCGCTTGGGTCCCCACGTAGCGCCGCGAAATCGGGATATTGCGCAGGTGTTAAACCGTACTTTTCCTTGACTGCGTCTGGAGTCATTCGCGATAACTCCGTGACGCCTTTTTTCGGGTAGAGCACAGTCACGCCATTTTGCACTAACTGAAAAGAATCACGATCACCAGTACAGATCACAATCTCGCTATCGGCTTTGAATTGATCCACGAAAGTAGCAATCACATCATCAGCTTCGTAGCCTTCAAGTTCGAAGTGTGGGATGCGGAATGCATCTAACAATTCATTGATGTACGAGATTTGGGAACGGAATTCGTCGGGGGTTGAAGCGCGATTAGCTTTATATTCTGGAAACTTCTCACTTCGGAAGGTCTTGCGAGAGACATCGAATGCGGTTGCAATATGGGTTGGCTTCTCATCTCGGATGAGATTGATGATCATGGAAGCAAAACCATAGATTGCGTTTGTATGTTGCCCAGTTGAAGTCGCAAAGTTCTCCGCCGGCAGGGCGTAAAAAGCCCGATATGCGAGCGAATGACCGTCAAGGAGTAGCAACTTCTTCTTCATCACACTCAATCCTAGGGACTGCCACCTAGAATTACCCGCATGACAGACTTCATGCAGATTCTCAATGATCGTGGCCGCGGCACCCTTGATAAAAAGATGGGCATCGAGATCATCGAAGCCTCCCCTGAACGTCTCGTTGGAACGATGCCAGTCGAAGGAAATACACAACCATTTGGACTGCTTCACGGTGGTGCAAACGTCGTACTCGCAGAAAGTCTCGGTTCAGTTGGAACCCATCTTCACGCAGGTCCAACACGACGTATCGTTGGAATCGAGATCAATGCAAGCCATCACAAATCAGCGACATCAGGAATCGTGACAGCTGTTGCGACTGCAGTAACTCTGGGCAAGACGCTTTGTACCTACAACGTGGAGATAACCAACGACAAAGGTGAAAAGACCTGTACAGCGCGAATCACTTGTTTGATTCTGGCGGAGCGCTAACTAGAAGATTTCTTGCGCGCCTGTTCCAAGGTATGCGGCCTTTACGTGCGGATCGTTGAGTAAATCCTTCGCATTAGCTTCTTTAGTAATCGAACCTGTTTCAAGAACATAAGCGCGATGTGCGCGATTGAGTGCTTGTTGAGCATTCTGTTCAACGAGCAAGATGGTGACGCCCTGCTTATTGATTTCAGTGATGATACGAAAAATATTGGCGATCATCTGCGGAGCAAGACCCATTGATGGTTCATCAAGAAGTAGAACTTTAGGACGCGCCATAAGCGCGCGGCC
>RFMK01000137.1 GCA_009927705.1 Actinomycetota bacterium
GCCCTTTCGGGCAGAAGGAGAAACCTAGGCCCCTTTGCTTCTAAGGTCAAATCGCCCTCGCGGGACCCTTTTTGGGGGCACACAAGCGCAAAAAACCTTGAAAAATAGGGGTTTTTGGCCTCTTAGGGAAGTTCTTGCTCGGCTACTCGGCCTGGTGTTGAAGTCCGATTTCGTAGCGAGAAGCGAACAATAACGCTGATTTTGAGAGGGTGCAAATCCTTGGAATCGCGCCTGACGCTTAAGAAACCACTTCCACGGCAGCTAAATCGCGTTTTCCTTTACGGAGGACGAAGAAACGTCCATGAAGTAGATGATCCGTTGTGGGAACAAAATCTTCGCCAGAAATCTTTTCGTTGTTGATGTATGCGCCGCCTTCTTTTACAACGCGTCGCGCCGCTGATTTCGAATCAACCACCCCTGCAGATGTAATCAAGTCAACCCAGGTTGGAAATACCGCACCCTTAGTGATTGTTGTGCGAGGTAACTCCGATAGCGCTGATGTCAAAGTATCAATATCAAGATCACGGATCTCTGATTGGCCGAAGAGAGCTTTTGCAGCGTTCTCGACTTTGTTCGTTTGGGATTCGCCATGAATCAACGTTGTGACTTCGCGAGCAAGGGCGCGGTGCGCATCGCGCGCGCCAGGGTTTGTCTTCAATGAATCAAAGAGGGCATCGAGCTCGTCATGAGATTTAAAAGAAAATGAACGCAGAAGTCTCTCGACATCGCGATCATCAGAGTTCAAGAAGAATTGGAAGAACGCGTAAGGCGAGGTCATAGTGGGATCGAGCCAGATTGCTCCCCCAGCAGTCTTGCCAAACTTTGTTCCGTCAGACTTTTCCATCAACGGAATCGTTAATGCATGAGCGGACTTGCCTTCAACTCTGCGGATCAAATCAACTCCCGCCACTATGTTGCCCCACTGATCGCTGCCACCAATTTGTAGCGCACAATCATTTCGGCGATTGAGTTCGAGAAAATCAAAAGCTTGCAGTACTTGATAAGAGAATTCAGTGTAAGAGATTCCGCCTGCCTCTAAACGTGCAGAAACTGACTCTCGCGCCAACATTTGATTGACGCTGAAATGTTTTCCGATATCGCGTAAGAATTGCAGAGCTGAAACTGGCGCAGTCCAATCAAGATTATTGGCCATCGTCGCAGCGTTTGATCCGCTGAAATCTAGAAATCCTTCAAGTTGCTTGCGAATCTTGCCGACCCATTCTTCGACAATTTCCACATCATTGAGCGTACGTTCTGCATTTCTTCCGCTGGGGTCTCCCACCAATCCAGTCGCTCCCCCAACCAAAGCAATGGGTTTATGTCCAGCAAGTTGGAAACGACGCAATACGGTCAGCGCAACTAAATTTCCTATATGCATACTCGGAGCCGTGGGATCAACGCCAAGGTAAAGTGAACGAGAACCACTATCGAGATACTTCGCTAATTCGGCGATATCAGTAGTTTGCGCAATGGAATTTCGCCATTGCAAATCCTCAAGTAGCGCCGTGGTCATTGGCTCATCATGCCTGAAAAGCGGTTCCGCTCGTCGGCAATCCAGCTGGAATCTTCCTTGATTTGCTTATCTAGTTCGGTTATCTGTTTGCGAACGCTCGCTGGCGAAGTTCCATTGATGGAGGTTCTCGCACTGATAGCTCCCATCGCATCTAGGTACTTACGGACGTCGCCCGTAAGCTGCGGATGAATCGAGGATAGATCAGAATCAGTGAGTTGGTGAAGTTCGATTCCTTTACCTTCACAAACTTTCACACATGCGCCAGCCGCCTCATGCGCTTGTGAAAATGGGACTCCAGCCTTGACAAGAAAATCAGCAATCTCTGTTGCAAGGGAGAATCCGAGTGGAGCCGCTGCTTTCATCTTTGCGCGATCAAAGGTTGTGGTGGCGATCATTCCTGATACAGCCGGCAGCAATAGCAGAAGATTCTCAACCGAATCAAAAACAGGTTCCTTGTCCTCTTGCAGATCTCGGTTGTAGGCGAAAGCCAAACCCTTCATCGTTGTGAGTAATCCCGTGAGATTTCCGATAAATCGACCAGATTTTCCACGTGCAATTTCTGCTGCGTCAGGATTCTTCTTTTGTGGCATGATCGACGACCCAGTTGAAAACGCGTCATCGAGCTTTGCCCAACCGAATTCTGTAGAACTCCACAACGTCCATTCTTCGCCAATGCGCGAAATGTGAACTCCGACCAGAGCAATAATGAAGAGCGCTTCGGCGGCAAAATCGCGATCCATGACTGCATCGATGCTGTTTGCGACAACCCCCGAGAAGCCCAAATTCTCTGCGGTTTTTTCTGGCTGTAATGGCAGTGAAGATCCTGAAAGTGCGCCAGCACCTAAAGGAGAGAAATTTGAACGCTTTAACCAATCTGCAATCCTTGAAACATCTCGAGCAACGGCATGTGCATGCTTCGCTAACTCATGCCCAAAGGAAACTGGTTGAGCATGTTGGAGGTGAGTGAAACCAGGCGCCACGTCATCAACATAATTCGTTGCAAGTTCGGTAATTGCCTTTTCGAGAAGAATAAGTGATGAAGCTATGTCGATCATTTGGTCGATGAGATATAAGCGGAAATCTGTAGCAACTTGATCATTGCGTGATCGACCAGCGCGAATCGCTCCGCCAATGTCTCCGAGCTTCTCTTTCAATCCACGTTCAAGTGCAGAGTGAACATCTTCATCCGATTCGTTAGGTCCGAATGAGCCAGACTTAACTTCTTGTTGTAGCTCTTTTAGAGCCATACGAATCTTTGCGGCAACATCGCTTGGAATAATTTTTTGAGATTCCAGGACCTCAACATGCGCCAGAGAGCTACGAAGATCGTATGGCGCAAGGCGCCAATCAAAATGGACGCTTCTGGAAAGGGCGAACATTGATGCTTCAGGCGATGAGGAGAACCGTCCACCCCACAGATTGCTGGAGGATTGCGTCATTTACGTCTCGCTTTCTTTGGGCTTATGAAATCACGGAGATCACTTGCTAAGGCTTTTCCGCCGGTGGCGTTTCGAGAGATAACGAGCACTGTGTCATCACCAGCGATAGTTCCAATAACCGCTTTCATCTCGCCGCTCTGAGAAGCGCGATCAAGGGCGCTAGCAAGCAAATGCGCTCCACCTGGTGGTGTTTTCACGACAACCAGATTCCCACTTGCAGTGATGCTCAAGATGAGTTCATCAGATACTCGGGCAGCGCGCGCTAACGGCTCAACCGAATTTTCAATCAATAGATAGCGCATTTCCCCTTTTTCATCTTTTCCACGAACCGCGCCAACATCTTCTAGATCTCTGCTGGCGGTAGCTTGAGTTACATCAATACCTTCTTCAGCAAGTAAATCAACAAGATCGTTCTGCGAGTGAACTAACCCTTGATTAACGTAGGAAACTACTAGCGCACGACGCGCATTGGAGGAAATTGCACTTCGCTTAGCCATGGAAGATCTCCTCGCAGACTTCGTTAAAAGCAGCAACGAAGGCCATGATCTGTTTCTCGCTAATAATGAATGCTGGTGCAAGTCGAATAACGCTTTCATTGGCGGCGTTTACGAGGAAGCCAGCCTTCAATAAACCAGCAGCTACTTCTTTCGCTTTAGAATCCTTTATAACTACGCCGATTAAAAGTCCCCGGCCACGCACACTCACGACACCCGTTATAGGCGAAACGAGATTTCGAATCAGTGCACCTTTCACTAAATTGAGCGATCGGTAATTTCTGGCTTCGATCTCTTCAATAACGGTCAGGGCTGCCGCAGCAGCAATCGGATTACCGCCAAAGGTTGTGCCATGACTGCCCGGAGTAAGAAGTGAGGCTGACTTTCCGAGCGCAATCATCGCGCCCAGCGGCAACCCTCCTCCCAAACCTTTTGCCACAGTAATCATGTCAGGGACTATTCCTTCATCTTCATAACCAAACCAACTTCCAGTTCGGCCCATTCCAGTTTGAACAGCATCAATTACTAGAAGAGTTCCGGTTGAATCACATATTTCGCGCGCTGCTTTCAAATAGCCGCTTGGCGGAACCACCACTCCAGCCTCACCCATGATTGGTTCCAAGATCACCATTGCAGTGCGGCGATTTACTGCGCGCTTCAACGCTTTCACGTCGCCATAAGGAACATGCTTTATTCCAGGCAATAGAGGTTTGAATGGATTCCTCTTCGCGGGTTGTCCAGTAAGCGAAAGCGCACCCATGGTTCGACCGTGAAACGCGCCAGATGCGGCCACAATTCTCTTTCGTCCTGTCATGCGTGAAGCTTTGAGCGCGGCTTCATTGGCCTCTGCTCCAGAATTGCAGAAGAAGATTCGAGCGCTCGAATCTCCCGTCATCTCTTGTAACTTCTGCGCTAAGGCAAGTCCTTCGGGGTGAGCATAAAAATTACTGATGTGACTCAGCGATTTACTTTGAATGGATATCGCTTTGCTTACTTCTGGATGAGCATGTCCTAAGAGATTAGTTGCAATTCCACCTAATAGATCTAGGTACTTCTTTCCATCAGTGTCCCAAACCTCAATCCCTTTGCCACGAATGAGCGAGATGGTGGGAGTTCCATAATTCGCCTGCATCAGCGAGTCCCATGTTGCACCAACGCTAACTTTTTTGACCCGCGCTTTACCTTTCACGCTCTTACCCATGTGCCACCTCTTCCTTCGAGAGCGTCAATAAAAGCTGGTAATGAAGTTCCGTCAAAGATTCGAGAGGAGGCTGCACCTGACGAGATTGCGTTAATGGCAGCTTCTACTTTTGGGACCATCCCATCGGCAAAAGTAAGTTCCTTGAGTCGTGCAACGGTGATTTCATCGATGATCGAATCTTTATCTGGCCACCGGGAGTAGATACCCGCTACGTCAGTCATAAAGAGCATTTGGGTTGCACGTAGCGCTCCCGCAATAGCCCCTGCTGCTATATCTGCATTCACATTGAGCGCTTGCCCCGTTTCATCATTAGCCACAGGTGATACGACGGGTAGATAACCCATGTCGAGCAGGTCATGAATAATTTTTGGATTCACTCTTTTCACAACGCCTACCAGCCCGAACTTCTCCTGATCTTTCAGAGCGACTTCCAGTAATCGTGAATCACTTCCTGTGATACCAACGGCCGGCAATCCAACTTCAATGAGGGAGCGAACGACCGAGCGGAGAACTGTTCCCGTTAAGACCATCTCCACAACATGCATGATTTCTGGTGTTGTGACACGAAATCCATTTACCGACTTCTTCTCAATTCCGCGTACATTTAACTCAGCATCAATGTGTGGTCCTCCGCCATGCACAATGACAAATTTCTCTCCAGCTTTGAAACGAGTCGCAATCTCGGTCATCCATTGATGTGCGTGCCCATCCATGGCATGACCACCGAATTTGATGACGATCATGTTGCGTACGCCGAATTCTCGTGCACATATTCTGCGGTTAAATCATTGGTCCAGATGGTTGCTGAAGCAGTTCCCATATGAAGATCGATGACAATCTCAATCAATTCATCTTTCATGGAGACCTTATCTCGCGCTTCTCCGGGTGCACTGGCGATGCAAACCTTGACTCCATTGAGCGTCACATCGATGTTGTGAGCATCCATAACCGCATTCGTGGTTCCAAGGGCAGCCAAGATTCGCCCCCAATTCGGATCCTCGCCATGAAGTGCGCATTTCAAGAGATTATTTCGAGCGCAGGCTCTGCCAATTTCAACTGCATCTCGTTCACTTTTCGCGTTAATGGTTGTAATGGAGATGATCTTTGAGTGACCTTCAGCATCAGAAATGAGTTGGTGTGCAAGCGACCCAGCTATTTCCATCAGTGCAGATCGCAACTCCTCTTCACTGAGCGTGATACCTGAAGCTCCGGAAGACATAAAAATGACAGTGTCGTTAGTTGAAGTGCAGCCATCTGAATCGATTCGGTTGTAAGTCTTGTTGCAGACCTCTTCGAAAATTCGAGATGCTATTGCCGGCTCAACGATTGCGTCAGTCATAATCACCGAGAGCATCGTTGCTAGTGATGGCGCTAGCATCCCCGCACCCTTTGCGATACCGGTAAACAAACTCTGATTCTTGAATGTGCGAGCGATCTTTGGCTTGGAATCCGTAGTCATTATTGCGCGAGCTAAATCTTCCAGTGCATTGATGGTGAGATTCTCAGCAGCTGTGGTGATTCCCTTCATCATGGCGTCCATCGGAAGCCGCACGCCAATCAGGCCGGTTGAACAGATCGCGGTATCGCTCGCGGAAACACTAAGAACTTCAGCTACTTTCTCGGCTGAACGATGGGTGTCAGCAAAACCTTCAGTTCCGGTACAAGCATTGGCTCCACCGCTATTGAGAAGAACTGCTGCAATCGTTTGATCTTTAACTACCTGACGTGACCACGTTACTGGCGCTGCAACAACTTGATTTGAAGTGAAAACTGCAGTTCCAAAAAGCTGTGGTCCATCATTGACGATGAGCGCTAAGTCATGTGCTCCAGAGCTCTTGATTCCAGCAGCGATGCCCGCTCCACGAAACCCACGAGGTAGCGAATTGGAATCGTTCATTGTCCAATTCCCATGACATCAAGACCCGCGTCTTCGTCAATTCCGCACATGATGTTGGCATTTTGAAGTGCTTGTCCTGCGGCACCTTTTCCAAGGTTGTCGATGGCAACTGAGATCACCGCACGTGAAGTGTGTGTATCTATTGCTACTTGGATGTGAACGGAATTAGATCCGATTAATGACGACGTCTCTGGTAAGTGTCCAGGTTCAAG
>RFMK01000134.1 GCA_009927705.1 Actinomycetota bacterium
CCACTACTCCGCAATCCAGGGCAATGGCTACAAGTCCCTTGAAGAAGGTCAGTCAGTGACTTTCGAAGTCGTCCAAGGCCCAAAGGGTCCTCAGGCAGACCAGGTCACAGCTAACTAATTACCAAGTAACTAGTTTAAAAAGCCCCAAGGAAACTTGGGGCTTTTTTATTTGCTCGCTTTTTCCTTCGCTGCAGCGATTGCTTTCACCGGAGATAAATCTTTTCCGACTTTCCACGCATCAAGATACTTCCAAGGATAAAGAACTCCGCGACGAATCTTCCAATCTCCAGGCTTAGTTGGATAGGAGATTCCAAAATGAAGATGTGGCTTTGTGCCTCGAGCGCTTCCAGTTGAACCAACCTCGCCAAGTTTCTGTCCGGCTGTGACAACTACTCCAGGTTCAATTCCAGGTTCGACTTTAGACAGGTGCGATCCGTAGTACCGAACGCCATCTTCTCCGATGATGGAGACTGACAATCCCCCGCGATCTTTTCCTAGATTTGTTTTGCCACTCCATAAGTCTTTGAGATTCACATCTTCAACTGTCCCATTTATCGGCGCTACAAAGGCGCAGCCTTTTTTCGCCTGAATATCTGTGGCGGGATAGTCATGATGATACTTTCCATACGTTGCAGCGCAATTTGCTACCGGAAATACATAAATCGGTGCGGCCTGTGCTGCTGGCAGGCTCGAAAGCAACAAAATGCTTGCAAGCAAGTATTTCTTCATCGTAAAGCCGCCTTATCTAATTTCGCAGTCACCATCATGTGCGGCACCGTGAGTGCCCAAACAACAACGAGTGACAACCAGAGATATTCATCGCTGAGTTTTCCAGGTGTTTGTATTCCTATCAGCAGCGACACTATGAATGTCCCCACAAGTGCAGGAAGTCCAGGAATCACCGCCTGGCGAAAGGCGCGCGCCGGACGATTCTCAGAAATGAATTTCTGAGAACTCTTCAAGTTAAGAGTGAGGCGGGCCGTATGGCGCATCGCGTGCCACATCCCAAAGTAGGCAGCAAAAGCAACCAAGGGCGGAGTCAATAGAGCAAGAGCAGAGAGAATCAAAAGATCGGCGATATCACGCCAACGTTTAGAAAATGCCAAGACCAATGTTGCAAGGGTTGTAATGAAAAGAACGGCTGCCATCAATTCTGAATCCAATCCCCCATGCCAATTTACGAGGTCCTTATTCACAGCAGACAGAGCACTTGTACTTCGCTCATTGGTCAGAGGAATTATCACGGGTAGCGAACCAGCTGAGAGCGCGTAAAGAAGTTGAGCTATCGGACTTAAATGATTGGATTGGTTCGCCCGATCGCCCTCTGTAATGAATGCTGCATCACCTATCCCGAAATGCAGCGCGCTCATGATGACTACGCCTATAAAACCAATCACATTCCATGTGAGTATCGCCCACACTGCAATCGCAGCAATTGCTATATAAACCAAGATGAAGATGGCCATCCTGGAAAATGATGCGCGCGGTAACGTCACAAGATGATCTAAAGCTCCGTGAGGTATTCCTACAGCAAGCGCCACTAGCGCAATAATGACTTGCCACGTCATGCTGGAATTGTCGATGTAGCTTCCCAGGACTAATGAGAGAACCACCACCGAGGCAACGGCGAAGCTAGAAATGCGGCGTGTGTTGTCGAAAATCTTCGCTTGCGCGGACGACATATGAGGACAGTATCAAAATCACAATAAGTATTGTGAGAAACTAACGAGATGTCGCTCGGATTAGAGCTCTCAAACTGGTCATACGTAGCAATGCTTCTCTTTGTTGTCGTGGGTTCTTGGTGGCTTGAGTTCGCATTCAAGATAAAGGTGCTTCGTCGCCCACGTATCCTCGTCACGGCAATCCTTCCAGTTTCGGTTTTCTTCTTGATGTGGGATGCATTCGCGATCAATCAGAAACATTGGACCTTTGACAGCGAACAAATCTTGGGAATTTTTGGACCGCTCAATATTCCCCTTGAGGAATATCTGTTTTTCTTGATTATCCCAATGGCGGCAGTCTTGACTCTAGAAGGCGTTAAAGTCGTAATGAAAAAGGTCAAGCGATGAGATTTGAACTTTCTTACACTCAAATCACCGTATACGCACTGATCATTACGATTTTCTTCGATATGTTCCTAACGAAGAACTCACTTCTTTCGACGCTTCGCTTCTGGATCAGCTACGGAATCATTTTCCCATTCCAACTCTTCACAAATTGGTGGTTAACTTCGAGAGAAATTGTCGCTTACAACCCAGACTCCATCATCGGTCTCCGGCTCGCAGGCGCCCCAATCGAAGACCTGATCTTCGGATTCGCCATGATTCTTGCAGTCATGAGTATGTGGGAAACTATGCTCCGCAGACGTGGGGGCAGTAGCTCAGTTGGTTAGAGCCCCGGACTCATAATCTGGTCGTCGTAGGTTCGAGCCCTACCTGCCCCACATGCTTGATAACTAAGAGAGGAGTCAAAATGGAACGAGTGAATTACCTGCGCTATGTTGCCTATGCGTTACTTGCAATTGGCCTTATTAATCTGCGCTACCAATCAGGTGAAAGCAATCTTGCGACTAGAACTCTCATCATCGTTGGTACTGGCGCTATCATTTTTAGCCTAACTTTCTTTGAACCAGGCAAGAAATTCATATCGAGCAAAGTTGGCAAGACCATTACGTGGATCATTGCCATTACTGCAATGCTCTTCGCCATTCTTAATTAGTTATTGGCATGGACCGGCTCGATCTCTCCACTCTCAAGAGTCGATGGAATGAAGTACTTGACCTTCTTGAGCAAGAAAACCGCATCGCATGGCTGGCATTTTTTGATGCTCGATTAGTAAGTCTTGATAACAATAACTTGAAGTTGAGTTTTGTAGATGCTGAGAAACTCAGCGGCGCGCATGACTATGCATATGTAAGGAAAGACTCACACCGCGCCGCACTGGAGGCAGCGATAAAGAGCATATTTGGGATTTCGGTCGTCATAATTACTGAGTGATTCGCGCCCGAACATTCATTCTGGCAGTCGTAGCCGCGTTGGCCGTCAGCCTTATCTCGCCTGCTTATGCCGCGAATCCGACCTCGAGCTTCTTTCTCGTTCAAACTCCTTCATTTCCCGAATACAAAGTTACTTTTCATGGAGTAATCAAGCCGAAAGTTAAGAATGCGATTGTAAAAATTGATGTCCGACTCAACAATCAATGGGTCGATACAAAATTACGAGCGCGATCAACGGCTAGCGGTGCTTGGAAGGTCTCGGTTCGTGCCACAGCGTTAGAGAGTCAAGCGAGTTATCGGGCACAAGTTTCGATTGGTAAGAAAGTCATCACGACCAAATCGCAAAGTCTCAGCATTAAACAGCCACCGGAATTGAGCGCTCCCGAGCAATTAATAGCGCTCACCGGGCCTGGTGGACGTATTCATGGAACCGATGTGAGCCGATGGCAGCATCCCGGAGATAAACCGATTGATTTTGTGAAGATGTATAACGCGGGAATCCGTTTCGTCATGATTAAAGCTTCTGATACCCGCGATGATGCGGATGCACTTGCGCTGAAATATCTTTTGATGGACCGCAACGCAGCTCAAGCAGCGGGTATCTATACCGGCTATTACCACTACACAATTCTTCCTAACACGACTGATCCTGACGCCGTCATTCGCGACGCTCAAGCTCAGGCACAGAAAGCTATTTGGCGACTTTCAAGTCTCGGTGGTTACACTGAAAGAGATCTGCCTTACGCACTTGATCTAGAAAATAATTGCGTTGCAGCTTCAAATGGAAATTGCACAAAATATGCTCAACGATCTCTTGTAACGCTGTGGGCCGAAACATGGTTAGAGATTATGTATGAAAAGACTGGACGTAAACCTTTCTTCTATTCATATCCTACTTTTATGGAACAAGCGATGGTGCGCAGCGCGAAACTCCGCGAATATCCGCTCTGGAAAGCGCAATACGGAATCAATCCTGCTGACCCAACTGCAGAACCGGGTCGGAAGATTTTTGGCTGTTTTGTGCATTCCTGGTCGACATCAGAATGTTCATCCTTGTGGCAGATATGGCAGTACTCCTCTTGCGGCTATGGCGATCGATATGGCGTGGCCTCCAGCCGCATTGACCTAAATGTATTCCGGGGCGATACATCATCCTTCCTGCAACTAACTCGCGGTATTTGGACGCCACAAACAGCAGATTTACTACCAGTCAACGAACCCACCTCCATGTTGATAACGAGCGTCGCTGCAACGAGTACAGATAAATCAGTGAAGATAAAAGTAGAAGTTAAACGTCCATCCGGAACACCAGTTATCACTGGCACTGTAGCGTTTCGGTTAAATCCTGGACCTAATGGTGAAGCGCCGAAGAAGGTTGATCAAACGCCTGTGCGGGATGCGGCCGGAGTTTGGACGCTGACGTTGCAAAAGTTACCGGCTGGTCTAACCGAAGGTTATGTCGCATATGTAGATCAGACCAAAACCCATTCTGAGAATCGCCAAGATCTTTCATTCACATTAGTCCAAGGACCTGAAGTAACGGCAAGTCCTACACCCACGCCAACAAAGTTTCCTGTGCCGGTTGATTCGTGCAAGAATCAAATTAGAAATTAACTTACTTTCGCCTTCGACTTTTTCGCGTTAGTGAACTCATCGTTCTGCCGGTCAACTAAATCCTTATATACCTTCATGGACGCTTTCTTAGCTGCAGCATTCCATCCCAGTGGTCCAGCAATTAGATTAGCGACCTCATCCAAAACTGATAATCCTTGGTCTGAAGCTTCGAATGCAATTCTTGTTCGTCGAGATAAAACATCATCGACACTGCGAGCACCTTCATGAGTTACGGCATAGAGAATCTCAGCTTTGAGATAGGGAAGATTTTCCATTAATTGCTCGCTGAGTTTCGAATTACTCTTTAATGGTTCTAGAACTTCGTCCAATAAAGATCCATAACGATTTAGAAGATGTTCGATAGTTTCTTCGCTAACTGAATACTGCGCCGCAAGACGTGGAATTTGATTCATTAAGACGGAATAACCCTCAGCGCCAACAATTGCTAAAGTCTCAGTGACCGAATCAGGAACAATCTTTCGTAGATGATTTATTGCCTCATTCACGGCATCTTCCGCCATCACGCGATATGTGGTGTATTTTCCACCCGCAATCGAGACGAAACCCGGGGTCGGGCTATCAACGACGTGCTCACGAGACAGTTTCGTTGTAGGCGAATCTGGATCAGTTGAGACGAGCGGACGTAAGCCTGCAAATACTCCGATAACTTGGTCGCGCCGAAGTTTAGGCTCCAAGACTCGATTCGCTTGATTGATGATGTATGTGACATCTTCGCTGGTAGCTAACGGTTCTTCGCGACTCTCGTCGTAGTCAGTATCAGTCGTTCCGACAATCCATTTATCGCCCCAAGGAATAATGAAGAGGACTGAGATATCAGTCTTGATGATGACGCCCGTCTCAGATTTGATTGCGCTTCCAGGTACAACGATATGCGCGCCCTTCGACATGCGAACTGCGTACCCGGGTTTAACTCCGAACTTTGCATATAGAGGATCGGTCCAAACGCCTGCTGCCATGATTGTGGATTTCGCTTTTACCTTAATCAGATCGCCAGTCTCATTGTCGATGATGTGAGCGCCGACAACTTTCTTCCCGTTCATGATCAATTCACTGCAGGTAGTCCGTGTTGTGATAACCGCTCCATACTTTGCGGCAGTACGCGCAATTGACATCGTATGTCGAGCATCGTCTACTTGCGCGTCAAAATACTGATATCCCCCAGTAACGACATCAAGTCGCAACGATGGGGCGATCTCACTGATTCGCTTCTGCGTTAAATGTTTATGCCACGGTAATGCGCGCTTGAATCCGCGGAGCGCGTCATAAAGCGCCATTCCCGCGCCTACATATGTGCGTTCCTTCAACTTCTCTTGCAGCGGATAGAGAAATGAGACGGGCTTTACTAGATGCGGTGACAAAGTACTAACCATCAGCTCGCGCTCATGGAGCGCTTCTCTTACCAATTTAAAGTCATATTGTTCAAGGTATCGCAATCCACCGTGGATCAATTTTGAGGATTTAGATGAAGTGCCAGAAGCGAAATCGGAACTTTCAACCAACGCTACGGTTAGTCCACGCGATGCTGCATCAAGTGCGATTCCAACCCCGTTGATGCCGCCACCGATGACAAGAACATCAAATTCTTCAGAAGCCAGAGATGCAAGCGCAGCCGATCTTTGCGTTGGATTAAGGCTCGAATTCATCTGGGTCACAGGCTTAGGATACGCGCTATGTCTTTCATTGGCTCCCTCGACCAAGGAACCTCTAGCACTCGCTTCATAGTCTTCGATGAAGCAGGAAAAATCGTTGGTCAACACCAGCTAGAGCACTCTCAAATTCTGCCTCAAGCAGGTTGGGTCGAACATGATGCCGCCGAGATTTGGAAACGTACACAAGATGTCATAACTGGTGCATTAAAAGCGGCTCGAATTACTGGTTCTGATTTGGCTGCCATTGGAATCACCAACCAACGTGAGACTACTGTCATCTGGGATAAGACCACTGGCGCTCCCTTATCAAATGCAATCGTTTGGCAAGACACTCGCACAGCAGACTTCCTCAACGCGCTCTCCCCTGAAGTTCAGCGCACGATTACCCATAAAACCGGTCTTGCAATTGCGCCGTACTTTGCTGGAAGCAAAATACGTTGGCTGATCAAGAACGTTCCAGCTGTATCGCAGGCAATCGCAGATGGTCGGGCTCTGGTAGGAACTATTGATTCATGGTTGTTATGGAATCTTTCTGGCGGCGTGCGAGGTGGAGTTCATTTCACTGATGTCACAAATGCCAGCCGAACGCTATTGATGAATCTTGAGACTCTCGATTGGGATGATGAATTACTAGGCTACTTCGATGTTCCCCGCTCCATCTTGCCCACAATCAAATCGTCCTCTGAAATCTATGCTCATACTGACCCTGCAGGGCCATTAGGCACAGCAATTCCAATCTCAGGAATTGTTGGTGACCAGCAGGCCGCAATGGTCGGCCAAGCTTGTTTTGATCGCGGTGAATCCAAAACCACCTACGGCACTGGAAATTTTGCTCTTCTCAACACGGGAACTGAGATTGTGCGATCGAAGAATGGCTTGCTCACAACGGTCTGTTTCAAGTTTGGCAATGAACCTGCGCGCTACGCACTCGAAGGTTCAGTTGCTGTAACGGGCTCAGCCATCCAATGGCTCCGCGATCAATTACAGATAATTTCAAGCGCCCCAGATATTGAAGGCCTCGCTAGCTCTGTAACTGATAACGGTGGCGTGTATTTCGTCCCAGCATTTTCTGGTCTCTTTGCCCCTTATTGGCGAAGTGATGCGCGAGGTGTAGTTGTGGGCCTTACGCGAGCAGCTACTAAAGCTCATCTCGCGCGCGCTGCTCTAGAGGCGATTTGTTTTCAGACACGCGACGTCTTAGATGCAATGTCAGCCGATAGCGGAGTGAAACTTCCCGAGATGCGTGTTGATGGTGGAATAACCGCGAATGCGTTATGTATGCAGATGCAAGCCGACATTATGGGTGTTGACGTTGTGCGACCGCAGATCATTGAAACCACAGCCTTGGGAGCTGCCTATGCGGCTGGACTGGCTGTTGGTTTCTTCAAAGATATTGAAGAGCTACGAAAGAAATGGCAGGAAGGCCGACGTTGGAAAGCTGATCAATCAAGTCTTCTTGCAACAGATGGTTACATGCAATGGAAAAAAGCGATTGAACGCACTCTCAATTGGCTGGATTAAAGCTCACGAATCTTTAGAAGCAACGCATTCTCAGGGCGCAAAATAGGCGCAGGCAACCCAACATTTTCTAACTCTGACCCACTCATCGTTGCACCAGACTCGACCCACGGTGGCGGAGTGATAGCCATGAATTCAGCGCTACCCGCCGCAGCAAGAACTGTGATGGCGTAACGAGAATTAGCTTTCAAGCCACGCATGGTGATCTTTGGTGCATGAGAGGCGACGATGGGTCGAAGTTGTACAAAGCAGAAAATTGCTTCGCTCTGATCTTTGCTGATGACTCCGTGGAGATAATGGGAAGCATCGGGATAATCCATGCGCACAACAGATCCTGAATGCAACAAACCTCGCTCTGCTTTATAAACATCAATCCAATTCTTGAGCAGCGAGAGCTCTTCTTTCTTGAGGGATGTGAGGTCGCGCTCGAGACCGGCATGACCAAAGAGCGCTGTTGCCGCGCGGAAAGCGAGCGAAAGATGACGTCCAGTTTGATGTCCTGGATCAGAACCGACATGAGTTCCGAGTAATTCTGGTGGAATGAATTGTGTCGTCCATCGTTGCATGGTCTGGCGTTCGAGCGCATCGTTGTTATCACTTGTCCAAAAACGATCCACCAAATCGATAATTCCAAGATCTATTCTTCCGCCACCGGATGCACACGATTCAATTTCTAGTCCAGGATGACGTTTCTTAAGTTCCGCAAAGAGTCGATAGAGCGCCAAAGTCTGCTTACGGATTGCCGGACGGTTATTTGAGCCAGCATCAATCAAAGTCCGATTATGGTCCCACTTGATGTATGAAATCTTATGTTTGGCGAGAATCTCACTTGTTTGAGTGAGTACATGGCTAAAAGCATCAGGATTATCAAGATTAAGTACTTGTTCATGTCGCCAAGTCGGCGGAACTCGACCTTCAACATTAAGTATCCAATCAGGGTGTGCGCGATAGAGATCAGAATCTGGATTGACCATTTCGCCTTCAAACCAAAGTCCAAACTCCATCTTCTTCGAGACAACGTAATCAACGATGCCAACTAGACCTTGTGGCCACATGTCTTTGCTAATGGTCCAATCACCCAGCCCGCTTCGATCGTTACGTCGCGACCCGAACCAACCATCATCGAGCACTACGCGCTCCACGCCTATCTCCGCTGCAATATCGACCAGCTCACGAACTTTTACTTCATCGTGATTGAAGTAGATCGCTTCCCACATATTGAGCGTGAGCGGACGCGGCTTTTTTGGATGTAGTGCACGGGCTCGAAGATGTGAATGTAAATTCTGAGCAAGTCCATCAAGCCCTTGATGCGAGTACCAAGCGAAAAAAGTTGGCGCTTTATAACTTTCGCCTTTTTTAAGTATTACTTCGCCTGGAAGCAAAACTTCTGCGGCACCAATACTCTGGACGCCTTCATAGTTTTTCTCGACGCAATATTGTGAATCACCGCTCCATGCCAAAGATACTGCCCACGCCTCACCCGAGCTGAAATTTGTGAATTCATTAAGCGCGATCTGGCCAATCGTGTAGTTATGGCCACTTCGCCCTTCATGTGAATCGCGTACCCAGCGACCGATGGCAATTTCTTTTCGTTGCGGGTTACGTTCATTGGACCATCGCCCCGCAAAATCTAGAGTTTGTGTTGCGCGATCGCTTAACGGAAGCCAATAGAAGAGTTCGTTGAGAGTGTAAGCATCGCCATTATTCGAAAGTTCATATGAAGCTTTCAGCACTCCATGAGAATCAAGATTGCCCATCAATTGAAGCGTCAATTGGGCAGATTGATCTTCAAGAACCGCTGAGAATGTATCTTTGGTGCTGGAAATATTCTTGACCATGAAATGAGTTGACCAGCCAGTTCCATTTCGGTGTCCAGAGATTGTCGGATAGCCGAGCCAACCACGTGAGTGTTCACGCATGATGCCTGGGTGTTGAACTTGGTCATAGTCGCTATTAGCGACTGATCGCTGAAATGGGACCGTTGAGAAATCTCCTGCAATCTCTCTGCCCCAATAACGGATAACAAGCGCACCATTGATGACCTCTAGAAAGATATCTACGCCGCCGTTAGTGAGGCGGGCAGAAGCGCTTAGGGAAGGAAGCGAAGACATACGGGTAGAGTAATAGGCGTTATGGCCTCGAAGAAACTCCTTGCCGGTATTACACGGACTGATCGCACATTGATGGACGGTCGAACCATTCGTTATTACGACACCCAAGGTCAAAGTCGAACTGCGGAAGACCAACGACCTGTAGAAGAACAACCAGTTATCGGAGAGATGCGCCTTGATCCGCTCAACAATGAGTGGGTTGTGATTGCAGCTCACAGGCAAGGTCGAATTTTCTTGCCACCGAAAGAACTAAACCCACTCGCGCCAAGTCGACCAGGCTTTCTCACCGAAATTCCCGAAAGCGATTATGAAGTAGTCGTCTTTGATAACCGTTCACCGTCGTTACGACCACCAGAAGGTGCATTCGATGCGCCTCATGACCCACACTTCTCAACTCCCCCGGTGCCTGCGGCAGGGAAATGTGAAGTCGTCTGTTTTACTTCGAATTACGACTCATCTTTTAAAGATCTCTCACATGCTCAGATTCGCACCGTTCTAGAAGCGTGGCGTGACCGCACTCACGAGCTCTCACAACTTCCTTTCATTCAACATATTGCGCCATTTGAAAATCGAGGCGAAGAAGTTGGCGTGACTTTGAATCATCCTCATGGTCAGATTTATGCCTACTCTTACCTTCCGCCAAAAACTGCGCGGATGCTTGATGTTGCTCGAAATCACTTTTCCCAAACTGGACGAGTTCTTCTCGATGACATTATCGCTCGCGAATTAGCAGATGAGGTTCGAATAATTGCTCAGAATTCGGAATGGGTTGCATATGTTCCTTATGCTTCACGTTATCCATTTGAGATTCATGTCGCGCCGCGTCGAAGCGTTGCTGATTTTGTGGCGCTTGACGAAAGCGCATCTGAAGCATTTGCTCCCATTGCAAAAGAAGTTTTGCAACGCCTTGATGGTGTTTTTGGCGTCACGATGCCCTACATCGCGTCATGGCATCAAGCTCCCGTCCGTGAGGGACGTGACGTTATGCGTTTGCATTGGCAGATTCAGAGTGTTCGCAGAGCCCCTGGAAAGCTCAAGTACCTTGCCGGATCTGAATCAGCATTCGGCGCTTTCATGATGGATCTCAAGCCCGAACAATCCGCACAACAACTTCGGGAAGTAAAGCTCTAAATTCATCGTGGCTATTTCCGAGGCTTTTCGTATTCTGAATTTGGTGGGGAGCCTGAAGTCATCGCTCAAGCTCCTGGTCGAGTAAATCTCATCGGTGAACACATTGATTACAGCGAAGGATTTGTCCTTCCATTCGCAATCGATGCAGTCACAACTGTCGCCATTCGACGTCGGAATGACTCTGAAGTTCACCTTGTTTCCGCTCAACAACCAGCTTCACGAGTGTTGATTTCTCAAAGCGACATTACAGATCACAAAGGAGATGGCTGGTCCAGATACGTACTAGGAGTCATCTGGTCTCTCGAAATAAAGAGTGGACTCGAGATTTATGTCGATGGGCAAGTGCCGCTTGGCGCTGGACTCTCATCGTCTGCTGCTTTGGAATGCAGTACTGCCGTCGCTCTCAACCATCTTTTTTCTCTCAACAAGAACTCGAAAGAACTGGCTTTACTCACTCAGCGCGCCGAGAATAAATATGTAGGTGTGCCGTGCGGCATCATGGATCAATCTGTCTCATTAATGGCTCAAGCAGATCATGCGCTTCTTCTTGATTGTCGCGACCTCAGCACACAACACATCCCAGTGGATTTTGCGGGCGCTAGTTTGCGGCTTCTGATCATTGATACCCGAGCGCATCACGCTCTCATCGATGGTGGCTACGCTGAGCGTCGCGCTTCGTGCGAATCAGTAGCAAGAAAGTTAAGTGTCCATTCCATGCGCGATCTTGATCTTGAAAAATTGGAATCTGGCCGTAATCTCATAACTGACATTGAGTACAAGCGAGCCAGACATGCGGTTACTGAAATCGCGCGAGTACTTGCTGCCGTTGAATTGCTAGCTAATCGCGATTTCATTGGTTTTGGAGCGCTACTAACTCAGTCTCATAATTCACTCCGCGATGACTACACCGTTTCATGTCCTGAATTGGATGTGTCGGTAGAGACGGCACTCAAGAATGGAGCACTTGGAGCACGAATGGTCGGTGGGGGGTTTGGCGGAAGTGCAATCGCGCTGATTAGAGATGAAGATGCTGGAAAGATTTCTCAGGCGATTGAAAGAGTATTTGCCGAACGAGGTTTCGATTCCCCGCGCTTCTTTAATTCATTGCCAAGCGGTGGCGCCAGAGTTATCTAGCTAACGGGCGTTACAGAAATTACTTCTACGCCTCCAATGGCGCTTAAGACATTGATCAAATCTTGCGGATCATTTCCTGGGAATGCGACAGTGATGTCATCGATTCCACGACCACCCTCGGAAGAGAGAACAACAAGTCCACGAATATCTCCGCCAGCAAAACCAATTGCGGAAGCCACGGCCCCAAGGGAGCCTGGGCGATCAGGGAGTGCGACGCGAATGCGAACCATTGCCATAGCGGGAGTCTAAGCGAAAAGCTCCCTGACTTGGACTCGAACCAAGAACCTGCCGGTTAACAGCCGGCTGCTCTGCCGATTGAGCTATCAGGGATCGGCTAGCGGGAAACTCTAGGTCAA
>RFMK01000010.1 GCA_009927705.1 Actinomycetota bacterium
CGTGGTCGTCCAGTTACTGGCCCAGGAAACCGTCCGCTTAAGTCACTCTCCGACATGCTTAAAGGTAAGCAAGGTCGCTTCCGTCAGAACTTGCTCGGAAAGCGCGTTGATTACTCTGGCCGTTCGGTCATCGTTGTTGGTCCACAACTTAAGTTGCACCAGTGCGGTCTGCCAAAGCAGATGGCGCTTGAACTTTTCAAGCCATTCGTAATGAAGCGTCTGGTTGATTTGAACCATGCCCAGAACATCAAGAGCGCGAAGCGTATGGTTGAGCGTTCACGTTCTGTCGTGTGGGATGTTCTAGAAGAAGTTATTGCTGAGCATCCAGTTCTTCTCAACCGTGCTCCAACCTTGCACCGTCTTGGTATCCAAGCTTTCGAACCGCAATTGATCGAAGGTAAGGCAATTCAGATTCACCCACTTGTATGTACAGCATTCAATGCTGACTTCGACGGTGACCAGATGGCGGTACACGTACCACTTTCTGCTGAAGCCCAAGCTGAAGCGCGCATCTTGATGCTCTCTTCAAACAACATCCTTTCTCCTGCATCAGGACGACCACTTACTGCTCCTACTCAGGACATGGTGCTTGGTCTCTACTTCTTGACTTCACAACGTGATAATCAAGTGGGAGATGGACGTTCCTTCACATCTGTTGCTGAAGGTTTGATGGCTTACGAACAACAATCAGTCTCACTTCAAGCGAAGATCAAGATCCGCCTTAACATCAATGGCGAATCAGTAACTAAGGAAACAACCCTTGGCCGCGCGATCTTCAACGAAGTTCTCCCAGACACCTTCCCATTCGTCGATTACGACGTCACAAAGAAGGCGCTTGGGCAATCGTCGATAACCTCGCTGAGAGTTATCCGAAGGTTGTTGTTGCGAAGGTGCTCGATGATTTGAAGCAACTTGGCTTCACATGGGCAACTCGCGCTGGCGCCACAATCGGCATCGTCGATGTTGTTACACCTGCTCGTAAGCGAGAGATTCTTGAAGGCTATGAAACAAAGGCTGACAAGGTTCAATCACAGTACGAGAAGGGCCTCATCACTGATGACGAGCGTCGTCAGGAATTGATCGAGATCTGGACCAAGCCACAAACGAAGTTGCAAAAGAGATGGAAGATAACTTCCCACGTACCAATCCAGTTTGGATGATGGTCTTCTCTGGCGCACGTGGAAATATGATGCAGATCCGCCAAATCGCGGGTATGCGTGGTCTTGTGGCTAATCCAAAGGGCGAAATCATTCCTCGTCCGATCAAGTCCAACTTCCGTGAAGGTCTCTCAGTACTTGAGTACTTCATCTCCACACACGGTGCGCGTAAGGGTCTTGCTGATACCGCGCTTCGTACCGCTGATGCTGGTTACCTCACACGTCGTCTCTGCGACGTTGCACAAGATGTCATCATCCGTGAAGA
>RFMK01000009.1 GCA_009927705.1 Actinomycetota bacterium
CAACTTCAACCTCCCGGAGCGAAGCCACTATCGGCCCCGTACAAGGTGGCAACGTGGAATGACATCCCAAACTCAGCAAAGGATGCCAATGGGTACTGGTATGGAAACTACGCGGGAAGATTAGCGATTGTTTATACCTCTGATCTCACACCGGCTCCAACGAAAGCTAGCGATTTCAAGAATCCTGCTTACAAGGGCGTCGTGGGCATTACCGGAGATCCAACTTCCTCTAACCAAGCATTTATGTCCGTTGTTGCGGCATCACTTGGCAATGGAGGTAACGTCAATCTCTCTGATGTATCGCCTGGCTTGAAACTCTTCAAAGAAATCAAGACCGTAAATGGCGCTCTCGTCAAAGTCAACGGAACCAATTTGGTATCTGGCGCTGCGAAGGTCGGTTTTGCCTGGGATTTCAATTCCATCGGTTGGACCGCAGCGGCTGCCCAAGCTGGAATAAATCTCAAGTGGGTCTACCCATCTGATTTCGTGCTTCAAGCACCTCCATACATCAATGCAATTAATGCCAAAGCTCCAAACTGCGCAAATGCTCGTTTGTGGCAGGAATATGTTTACTCCCAGAATGAAGGGAAGACGGCCGATCAAATAACAGCCGCAGATATCAAACTTCCTGGAAGTAAACTCTTCGCAAAGATTCGTGGTGGTCAAAACATTTTCCAGCGCAATGCAGCACGTCCAGTGACTGCAGACGCGATGGAGAAAAAAGGAACTCTCCCCGCTTCACAAGTCGCAATTACGATGCCAGCCACGGCGAAAGTAATTAAGAACATGTCAATTGCCGACATTCTCTCTGCTCGTGAGCAGATTATCGGCACTTGGGCTTCCTTGTAGTAAGTACTGCAACAAACTCCTAGTAGACATGATGCGGAAGTGGAATCTCACTAGAAAAGGGATTCCACTTCCCATTGTCCCATTCGCATTGTTGTTTGGATTCTTTTTCCTATACCCGATCCTCAAGGTAGTCCACTTATCATTTTTGAGTAACGAGGGAAGTTTCACTCTTTCCAACTATGCGACCGTATTCACTTTTCCGTACAACCAGGGCTTAATCGGCAGTATAAAATTAGGATTATATTCAGCGGTAATTGCGGCAATTCCAGGTGCCATTATCGCTTATTTTGTTGACGCCCAGGCTTCTGAACGCTTCAAAAGATTTTTAGCTGCCCTCAATGGAGTGATAGCGAATACCGGTGGAATTCCCCTTGCGTTTATGTTTACGGCTGCGATTGGTCGCGGGGGAATAGTTACGAAAATACTCAACTATTTCGGCATTGATATTTACGCAGGCAGTTTCTCGCTAGGAACATTTAACGGAATTTTGATTGTCTACCTG
>RFMK01000055.1 GCA_009927705.1 Actinomycetota bacterium
GAGAGATTGCATGGCGTAATTTCGTTCCAGGATGAAGCGATTCCAATTTGTGGTTTTACCCAATCTTCATCTTGCATTCCCACGGCGCGCAACATTCCACGTGCAGGAGCGCGTTCCAATCCATCGGTTACGAGCCCCGAACGAGGTTTCATGGGATTTGTCATGTTGAAATTCTACTTACGCTTGACCTAAATGCTTCAGAAGCAATTCACGAACTTTTGCGGCGTCAGCCTGGCCCTTGGTCTCTTTCATAACAGCGCCAATCAACGCACCCGCAGCTGGAACATGACCGTTCCTGACCTTTTCTGCGACATCTGGTTGTGCCGCAATTGCCTTCTCAATCGCTGCCATCAAGGCAGAATCATCGGAAACAACTTTGATTCCGCGCTTCTCAATTATCTCCGCGGGACGGCCTTCGCCATTAATGACACCTTCAATAACCTGGCGCGCTAACTTGTCAGTCAATTCTCCAGAAGTTATTAGCGAAACTACCTCAGCTACATCTGCTGGAGTAATCGGCATTTCTGCCGCACCAATTCCACGTTCATTCGCGATGCGAGCAATCTCACCAAGCCACCAACCACGTGCACGTGTTGGGTCAGCGCCTAATTTCACTGTGGCTTCAACCAGATCAAGAACGTCAGCATTGATCATCGCCGCCATCTCTTTATCCGGTACTTGCCACGCTTCCTGCAATTTCTTTCGACGAACAGATGGCTTCTCCGGCAAAGTAGCTCGAATCTTCTCGATTAATTCTGCACTAGGAGCAACGGGAACTAGGTCAGGTTCAGGGAAATAACGGTAATCCTCTGCTTGCTCTTTCGAACGTCCGGGTGTCGTGAGCCCTGTGTCCTCATGGAAGTGGCGGGTTTCTTGAATTACCCGCTCACCTTTATTCAAAAGCTCAGCGTGGCGAATCATCTCTCCGCGGACTGCTCGCTCAACAGAACGCAATGAGTTCACATTCTTAGTTTCGCTACGGGTTCCGAGTTTATCCGCGCCGATAAGTCGCAAAGAAACGTTTGCGTCACATCGCAAAGAACCTTGTTCCATCTTTACATCGCTCACACCAAGTCCGCGAAGGATGTCTCGCAATTCAGAGACATATGCACGAGCGACTTCCGGCGCATACTTTCCAGTACCGGTAACGACTTTGGTGACAATCTCTACGAGTGGAATTCCAGCGCGGTTGTAATCGAGTAATGAGTAATCAGCACCATGAATTCGGCCCGTCGATCCACCCATGTGAAGCGACTTACCAGTGTCTTCTTCCATGTGGACGCGTTCGATTTCAATTCGGAACTCGCGTGGGCCCCCCTCAGTATCGACGGTGACATCGAGATATCCATTAATGCAGATTGGTTCGTCATATTGGGAAGTCTGGAAATTCTTTGGCATATCTGGATAGAAGTAATTCTTTCGAGCGAATCGACTATAGGGAGCGATCGAACAATTAAGAGCTAAACCAATTGCGATCGTGTATTCGATTGCTTTTGCATTGACCACTGGCAATGAGCCTGGAAGGCCAAGACAGATTGGGCAAGTTTGAGTATTGGGTTCTGCACCAAAAACAGTATTGCAACCACAGAACATTTTTGATTCCGTGCCGAGTTCGACGTGTACTTCCAAGCCAAGAACTGGTTCGTACTTTGCAATCACATCGTCATATGTAAGAGCCATTAGCGAGCTCCTAGAGACGGTGCGTTATCCAATATTGGTTTACCCCACTTAGAGAGCAAAGCTGCCTCGAGCGCGGATCCAACTTGATACATTCGATCATCTTTCATAGCTGGCGCCATGATTTGGAAACCTGCTGGTAGACCATCTTCTTCAGCAAGACCGGATGGAATCGACATGCCACCTATACCAGCAAGATTTGTTGGAATAGTTGCAATGTCGTTGAGATACATCGCAATCGGATCATTAGCTTTTTCGCCGATCTTAAATGCAGTGGTAGGTGCGGTCGGTGAAACAAGTACATCAGCTTTAGCGAATGCCGCTTCAAAGTCACGAGAAATCAAGGTGCGCACCTTCTGTGCACTTCCGTAATATGCATCGTAGTAACCACTCGATAGCGCATACGTTCCGAGGATGATTCGGCGTTTCACTTCTCTTCCAAAACCTTGTTGACGAGTGGCGCTCATGACTTCTTCTGCTGAACCTTCGCCAACACGAATTCCGTAACGCATCGCATCGAAGCGCGCTAGGTTGGAAGAGCATTCACTCGGGGCAATGAGGTAGTACGCCGCCAAGGCATAATCAAAATACTTACAAGAAACTTCTACGATCTCAGCACCAAGTGAAGCAAGTAACTCGAGTGATTGATTGAAGAGCTTCAAGACACCTGGTTGGTAGCCATCGCCTTGTAATTCCTTAATGACGCCAATCGTCATTCCTTTGACGTTGCCGTTTTTTGCAGCTTCAACAACTGGAGGAATCGGCGCGTTAATAGAAGTTGAATCCATGCGGTCATACCCGCCAATTGCTTCGTGCAAATAAGCAGCATCAAGAACGGTGCGCGCACAGGGACCGGCCTGATCGAGTGAAGAAGAGAATGCGACGAGGCCGTAACGAGAAACGCCACCATAAGTCGGTTTCACTCCGACTGTTCCAGTGACTGCAGCAGGCTGGCGAATCGATCCGCCAGTGTCGGTGCCGATAGCAAGTGGCGCTTCAAATGCGGCAAGAGCAGCGGAAGATCCTCCACCTGAGCCACCAGGAATGCGCGCTAGATCCCATGGATTATGAGTTGGGCCGTAAGCAGAGTTTTCTGTAGATGAACCCATGGCAAATTCATCCATATTTGTTTTTCCGAGAATAATGATGCCGTTATCTTTCAAACGTGACACGACGGTTGAGTCGTATGGTGGTCGCCAACCTTCGAGCATCTTCGATCCACAAGTGGTGGGAATGCCTTTTTGCACCAGGACATCTTTAAGTGCAAGCGGAACTCCAGCGAGCGGCGCAAGTTTTTCCCCTGCTTTACGACGCGCATCAACATCACGCGCTTGAGCCAGAGCGCCTTCAGAATCAACATGCAAGAACGCGTGCACATCAGTGTCCACTTTGGAGATTTGATCGAGATGCGCTTGCGTCAATTCAACGCTTGAAATTTCATTTGATGAAAGCGCCTTTGCCATCTCGACTGCGGAGTTCTTGATCATTGCTCTTCACCAAGAATCTGTGGGACTTTGAAACGTTGTTCCTCTTGCGCAGGCGCGCCCGAAAGAGCTTCGCTTGGAGTCAAACTTGGGCGAACTTCGTCAACGCGGAAAACATTCTGTAATGGCAACGGATGTGACGTCGGCGGGACGTCCGCGCTTGCTACTTCTTGCACACGTGCAACTGCATCAAGGATGACTGAGAGTTCCTTAGAAAGATGGTTTAACTCATCTTCTGATAAATCGATTCGAGCCAACTTTGCGAGGTTGGCAACATCATCACGCGAGATGTTCGACATAAAGGTCACCTTACCTAGTGATTCGCTAG
>RFMK01000079.1 GCA_009927705.1 Actinomycetota bacterium
CGGTCAGCCCCACTCCGTCATAAATCGAGGTTTTACACGCTTTCAACCACACGCGCACCAGGTACTGGCCCTGATGCTCGAACTACATTTCCGACAACGCCGCTTGAGGTAAGTGCGACAACGAGATCGAGTGCATGATCTTCATTCTCTGCCAAGAAGGCGACGGTCGGGCCAGAGCCAGAAACCAAACCACCAAGGGCTCCATAATCCATTCCAACATCAAGGATCAATCTCAGCGCTGGCTTCAATGAACATGCTGCAGGTTGTAGATCATTAGAGAGAGCTTTTCCGAGTGCAACTGCATCTCCTGCAGAAAGTGCGTGTAACAGAGAGTCACTGATGTGCGGTGGCGAAACTTGGAGCCCTTCGCGGAGTCGATCACACTCGTTATAGACAGCGGGAGTAGAAAGTCCGGAGCTCGACATCGCAAGGACCCAACTATAAGAACCACGCGAAAGAACCGGTGTTATCTGTTCACCTTTTCCAGTTCCAATTGCGGTTCCACCTGAAATCGTAAACGGGACATCGGCGCCAAGTTCTGCACCAATCTTCTCCATCTCGTTTCGCTTCAAACCTAAACTGAATAATGAATCAATCGCGACGATTGTGGCGCCAGCATCGGCGCTACCGCCCGCCATTCCGCCAGCAAGAGGAATTTCTTTCGCAAGCGAGATAGCCAAACCATCAGCAATCTCAAATTTTCGCACCATAATTTCAGCTGCTCGATAAGCCAAATTTGTTCGATCAAAAGGTAGATGATCGTTATGTTTTCCAGTTGAACTGAGATGAATTCCTGGATCATCAGTAATTGCAACTGTGACATCGTCAAAGATTGAGACTGCTTGAAAGACAGTAGCTACGGGATGAAAACCATTGCCTTGTAGTGGGCCGACCGAGAGTTGGAGATTGATCTTTCCCGGAACACGTACGACCACGGATGACGGCATGTGGTGAGCGTATTACTTCAGTGCGTTTATCGCCTATCTAACTGCTTTGCGATTGCAGCAAAGCGCTCTACTGCGAGAGATTCGCCTCGTGTTGTGGGATCGATTCCTGCGCTTGCTAGAGCGGATTCAGCCTCTCCTGAACCTCCATAAATGTCAGAATAGATTGCTCGAAGCATCTTTCGACGCTGACCAAATGCGCGATCAATGAGATCAAAAGTAGTGCGACGAAGTTGTTCGTCTCCCAGCGGTTCGTGGCGGATGAATTTCACCAAGGATGAATCGACATTAGGAACTGGCCAAAAGACTGAACGAGAGACTGAATCTGCCAAGATCATGTCACACCACCACGCAGCTTTTGCACTCGGAACTCCATATGTCTTGCTTCCGGGTTTGGCTGCAAGTCTCTCTGCGACTTCAGTCTGGACCATCACTACTCCAGATGTAATGGAAGGGAAACGTTCTAGGAATGTCAGAAGTACTGGAACCGAGACGTTGTAGGGAAGATTTGCAACGAGTTTCGTCGGTGCGTCAGGTAAATCAAATAACTTCATCGCATCTTGATTGATTACGGTGAGGTTCTTATCTGGGACGCCATGATTCTTTGCAGTAATAGGAAGTTGGCGGGCAAGTCGTTCATCGATTTCAATTGCAGTAACTCGATTGGTAGCTTGTAAGAGAGCCAAGGTTAGCGAACCAATTCCTGGTCCGATTTCCACAACATGATCTCCGTGATTGATGACCGCGAGACGAACGATCTTTTGGCATGTATTGGAATCAATGACAAAGTTCTGGCCAAGAGATTTAGCTGGATGAAGTTCCAGTGATTCTGCAATCTCGCGAATTTCAGTCGCTCCAAGTAGAGAGATTGTCATGGCTGAAATGAACCAAAGATTCGCTCTGCATTGTTGCTCAATGACGTCGTAAGTTCTACTAAGTCATCTCCGCGTTCTTGGGCAATAAAGCGCACAATATGTGGGATCTGGGCGGGGGTATTGAGAGATCCTCGATGTGGCATCGGCGCCAAAAAGGGTGAATCCGTCTCCACTAATAATTGTGCAGACGGTACGAGCTTTACAGCCTCTCGAAGTTGAGGCGCATTCTTGAAGGTCACAGTCCCTGCAAAAGAAAGGACATAACCTTTTTCCACACATTCTCGCGCCATTTCTGCATCACCTGAATAGCAATGAAAGACTGTGTTGTCAGGCGCTCCCTCACTTTCGAGAACATCAAGGACTGCCCGATGTGCATCGCGATCGTGAATTACCAGTGCTTTCCTGTGAAGTTTTGCGATCTCGATATGACGTTTGAAAGAATAAATCTGACGATCCTGCAACACGGGTTCCGTACGGAAAAAATCTAACCCGGTTTCACCAATTGCACGGACACGAGGATGGCTTGCAAGTCGATCAATAACAGCGAGATCTTTCTCTAAATCATCGACAACTGGCGCTTCATTTGGGTGAAGAGCCACTGCAGCGAGAACTTGAGAATTCCATTTCTCAGCGCAACGCACCGACCATTCTGATTGTTCAGCGGAATATCCAACTTGAACAATTCGATTTATTCCGACGCTAGCGGCTTCATCCAATACTCGTTTGATTTCAGGGTGATCAGGATCGGTATTAGTGACGATTTCAAGATGAGCATGGGAATCGACACACGGGACAGGAAGTGCTTCAGGTAATGGAGCTGGTTGTCGATCGAGATCTCGATTATGCCGATCTGCCATAAATTATTTAGTTCTCAAGTTCTGGAAGTCGCGGGAAGAGAATTTCGCCTTTGGAGATTCGAGTACCAGCAGAAAGTTGTCCCCACGTGGCGACATCACTGATTTTCTGGGCACCAATAGCGCCGAGAGATTGCGATGCACCAAGCGATTCCCAGAGTTTGGTCGTGGATATCGGCATGATTGGATGAAGCAAAACGGCGAGCGCGCGTAAAGATTCAGCGGTGTTAAAGAGGATCTCATCTAGTTCGGCTTTACGGCCCGGATCTTTTGCAACGAGCCATGGCTCTCTTGCCGTCACATAACCATTAACAGTCTTGCAGAAGTCCATAATTACATTGATACCAGTTTGAAAATCAAGCTTGGTAATTGCAGCGTCAGCTTGATTAACTGTGGATTGAAGCGCGTTAGAAAGAGCTTTGTCGTGCGCCACAGCAGGAAGAATTCCATCGCAATATTTTTCAACCATCGCCGCTAATCGAGAGGCAAGATTTCCAAAATCATTTGCAAGTTCGCTCGTGTAACGCGCCGCCATATCTTCCCAAGAGAAAGAACCGTCGCTACCGAACGGAATCGCCCTCATGAAGTAGTAACGGAATGCATCAACGCCAAAATGGTTCGTAATGTCCGATGGAGCGATTCCAGTGAGTTTGCTCTTACTCATCTTTTCGCCACCAACAAGTAGCCAACCATGGGCAAAGACTTTCTTGGGAACTGGAAGATTTGCTGCCATCAACATTGCGGGCCAGATAACGGCATGAAAACGAAGGATGTCTTTTCCAACTAGATGAACGTCCGCCGGCCAGTTCTTTTCGAAGAACTTTCCACCTTCACTATCGGCTGGATCAGTAAGCCCAACTGCGGTTGCATAGTTCAATAGTGCGTCGAACCAGACATAGACAACTTGTTTAGTGTCCCAAGGAACTGGAATTCCCCAATTGAATGTCGAACGCGAAATTGAAAGATCTGAGACTCCGCCTTCAAGAAAAGCTACAACTTCATTTCGAGCGCTAGCTGGCTCGCACGCTTCAGGATTCTTCTTATAGTGCTCTAGTAGCGGTTCCACAAAAGCTGAGAGCTTAAAGAACCAGTTTGTTTCACTCACCATCTCAACCGGTTTTGAATGAATCTTGCATTTACCTTCATCAAGATCGCCTGGAAGTTTGAACTCCTCACAACCAACGCAATATGGGCCCTCGTATTTACCTTCGTAGATAAATCCAGTTTCCATCAATCCTTGAAGAAATTTCTGGACTCGTTCCATATGGCGAGGCTCGGTAGTGCGAATGAAATCGTCATTTGCGATCTCTAGGTGCTTCCAGACTGGCTTCCACGCCTCTTCAACTAATCGATCACACCATTGTTGGGGTGGAGTGTCATTTGCTTCGGCAGTGCGCATGACTTTCTGACCATGCTCATCAGTACCGGTTAGGTACCAGACTGATTCACCTTTTTGGCGATGCCAACGTGTTAAGAAATCTCCAGCAACGGTCGTGTAAGCATGACCGATATGGGGCGCATCATTGACGTAATAAATCGGCGTCGTGAGATAGAACGACTTTTGCGCACTCGACATGGGCGGGATTCTATCTACTTCTCGGTAACCATGATGTCGAACACTTTCCGCTTTGGAATGTGCAATTCCTGTGCGGTCATAGCAATCGCTTCTTTTCTCGAGATTCCAGATGCTTCATTTCGGCGGACAATTGCTGCAATTTCCTGATCGGATCGTTCGGATTGTGAAGGATCGTAGCCCGCTATAACAATGGTGAATTCTCCAAGCATCTCTTTGCTTTGTGACCATGCAAATAATTCATCAAGCGTTCCACGAACAGTTTCTTCATAAGTCTTGGTTATTTCGCGGCAAATCGCACCTTGTCGATCTCCCCCAAAGTACTTCCGCAAAGAATCGAGTGTCTCCATTATGCGATGTGGGGATTCGAAGAGGACAAGAGTTCGAACTTCATGTGCTCGTTCTTCACACCATGTATCGCGCGCACCAGAAGTGCGTGGTGGGAATCCATCAAATGCAAAACTATCCGTCGGTAAGCCAGAGAGCGCTAAGGCAGCAAGGACTGCGCTTGGACCAGGGATAACACTTACTTTGAAACCTTTGTCTATGGCCATTCGAACTGCGCGAAAACCAGGATCGCTGACTGAGGGCATTCCGGCGTCTGTAACAAGGAGAACGTTCATTCCTGCTGAAAGCTTTGCTTCAATCTCATCCAGTCGAGCAACTTCGTTTCCTTCGAAGAAAGAGAGGAGTTGTGCGCGACAATCAATTTCCAAATCCTTACAGAGTCTTATAAAGCGACGGGAATCTTCAGCCGCAACAACATCAGCCGATCTGATTGCTTCTTTTAGGCGTAGCGAAGCATCACCAACATTTCCCAATGGGACTGCTGCCAAGACCAATTCGCTCACTGCGACATTATGGCGGTCGGTATCCTTAGGACTCATGAACGCTCTCGTCGCAGATCTCAACCGTCGATTCTCGCGACGAGTCCAGATCAATTTCAGCTTGGCCCTTGTTCTCATTTTCGCGGCCGTGACGAGATTCATCAATCTTGGCCGACCTCATGAATTGGTCTTTGATGAGGTCTATTACGTTGATGGAGCGCGCGATTTTCTAAAATCGGGCGTTGAGATCGATGGGAATTCCCCAGAATTCATCGTCCATCCTCCCGTTGGAAAATGGGCGATTGCACTCGGCATAAAGATCTTCGGTGACAACCCATTTGGCTGGCGATTCACCGCAGCCCTGGTTGGAATTCTTTCAGTCCTGCTTGTGTATTTGATCTCGCGACAACTTTTCAATTCTTACTTCTTGAGTATTGCTGCTGCGACTCTGATCTCACTTGATGGTCTTCATCTGGTTATGTCGCGAACTGCTCTACTGGATATCTTTTTATCGTTTTTTCTTCTCCTCTCCTTCTACTTTCTGATAACAAATCGATTCTGGCTGATAGCTTTCTCCATGGGTCTGGCGCTCGGAACAAAATGGAGCGCAATCTATGTTCTTGCCGCGCTTGGAATATACCTACTGATAAGTCGCCGGGAGTTCATCAAAACAGCGTTGCAATGTGGAGTGATTCCACTAGCGGTTTACACCGCTTCATGGAGTGGCTGGTTCTTAAGCGATAAAGGTTGGAGCCGCGATTACTCATCTAATCCACTCATATCGTGGATTCACTATCACCGTGAGATTCTCAATTTTCACACTGGCTTGACGACTGAGCATTCCTACGAAGCAAGTGCCTGGAATTGGTTAGTGTTGGGAAGGCCGACTTCTTTCTTCTATGCAACGCCGAAAGGTTGTGGCAGTTCGAGTTGTTCGCAAGAAGTACTTGCTCTCGGAACTCCGATCCTGTGGTGGCTTGGCCTCATCGCGCTCTTTGCGACTTTGGGATATTTCATTCATCGCCGCGAGCGAAGTGCTGGGTTAATCCTCATGTTCTGGCTTTCAAGTTATCTACCATGGTTGGGCTTCCCTGAGCGAACCATGTTCTTCTTTTACGCCATCGCATTCCAGCCATTCATGATCTTAGGAATCATCTACATCGCGCAGAAAGCTCTCGAGAATGATAAGAGTCGACTAGAACGCCGACGTTATTTTGTGGGACTCATTGCGCTAACAGCGCTCTGTTTCGCCTATTTTTACCCGCTTTTTGTGGGTGGTGTGACGACCTACGCAGATTGGTACGCGCGTATGTGGTTTCCGAATTGGATCTAGTTACTCACCGGATGCACGTTGAGTGCGAATCTGTTCTTCAATTTCATCTGCTTGAACTTGATCAAAGATCTGATCAGATGCTGGGGCCATCGCTTCGCGCATAGCTTTTTCTTGCGCTTCGCTCCAAGCACCAGGAATAGTTAAATCAATAACGCGACGTTGCGTAGCAGCTTTAGGTGCAGAGACATAACTTGGAGCTGGAATTTCAGTTGGTTCCCATGTTCCTGAATTCTGATTGGGACTTCCTTTGGGAAGTATGACGATGCTCTGCACTTCTTCGGTATAAGAAGCAACACGTTCAGAGAGTGGAGTCCATTGTTCACCTGATGAAAGACCTTCGAAGATTATTCGCTTGGTATTTATGCTCTTTGAGCGTGCGATGATTTCAGAATAGTTACGGGAAGAAGGTTGGGATGAAACTTTCTGAATTGAACGAGCACGTTTGATTTCCTCTTGAATTAAGTGGATCTGATGGCGCGCGTGGACAACATATAAAGCAAATGCAGAGATTGGAAGCGACACAATAATTGGTGACACAAGTCCAAAGATTGCAAAGAAACTCACTACGACAGTTAAGCCAATTATTGAAAAGAACAAGATGCGACGAATTGCGACTTGTTGCTCGCGACGACGTGTGATTTCCTCATAGTCAGGAGTTGCATTGCCTGAGGTCACTCCCACAACTTTCATCGTCTTTTCGAATTTCTCGACTGTGCGACCAGAAACTTCTTCATGAGTGGTGATCCATCGCGGAAGGAAATAGGCAATCCACATTCCTACGATGATGAGGTAAATGAGTCCTGATCCCACGAATCCCAACCCTAAAGGTAAGAATTGGACTTTTCGGGTATTTCCCCCGTCGTTATGCAAAGTTTTTTTGTGAGGTTAGAACCGCGGATTCTCTTTTACAAAACAGAGATGGTCACGCCAAGCCCCATCAATATGGAGATATCTCGGCCTCAATCCCTCAAAAACATATCCAGATTTCTCGGCTACTCGTTTCGATGCAGCATTCTCAGGTCTTAGATTTATTTCAATCCGATGTAAACCAAGTTCTTCCAAACCGTATCGAGTCAGCTCGCGAACTGCTCTCGTCGTTAAACCTTTATTGGCATATCGCTGGTCAATCCAATAACCGATATGGCCCCCGCGATACGCGCCATATGAGATTCCGCCTAACGTGATCTGCCCAATCAAATTGCCCGCATACCAAATCGCAAGTGAGAGAGTTCGCCCAGATCTTCCTTCGCGTTGGTGATATTTGACCATTTCAAAATACGTCGGAAGATTTCGATTCTCGTCTGCAATCGGAGATGTGGCTTCCCAAGGGCTTAGCCATTCACGATTAACTCTTCGAACCTCAAGCCATGCACCACGGTCGCGATATCGAAGTGGCCGCAACGTGATCTCTCCATCGGTCAGCACCAGAGGCCACGCACTCATAGACATTTGAGACATGGTTAATTGAAGCGACGTTCCAAAACTAAGACATCGACTTCTTCTCCCGCACGTGCACCGGCAGAACTTTCCGGAATTATGACAAGCCCCGTTGCATCTGAGAGTGAGACAAGGTCACTTTGATTCTCGATCGCTGTGACAAGTCGTCGTTGGGGTTATCGGTCGAAAGGATGCCACGAATAAATGAGTGGCGACCAATCTCGCTCGTTACATCGTTGGTGAGGGTTGCTTTGATAACTGGGCGGTGAATGTCGTAGAGCCCCATCATGTTACGAATCATCGGGCGAATAAAAAGTTCGGTCGAGATATAGGCGAATATCGGATCTCCAGGAAGAGCAACTACTGGCGTTTGATCTGGGCCAATAATTCCAAATGCATGACGCCCCGTACCTTCAATGAGCGGCACAACTTCGCGGACCTGGCCAAGTTGAACTAAAACCGAATAGATAAGGTCAAAGGATTCATCATGGCTCTCGCCGCAGATAACCACGAGATCAGCGCGAACAAGTTGATCCTCCACGACATCCTTTAATCGCTCTGCAGTCTCAGGAATAGTATGAACGCGATAACCAACTGCGCCAGCTTCCTTTACTGCGGTCGTCAGCAACCAAGAATTCGCCTCGAACTCATCTTCGCGATCGCGAAGTTGTGAGCCAGGTTCGACTAAATCTGCTCCCGCAGAGATCACCACAACGCGAGGTTGGGGGCGCGTTGAAAGATGATCAAGTCCTAGGGATGCCGCAAGTCCGATCTGGGTGGAACGGATTCGCGAGCCGGCTTTCATCACAACTCGGTCACCAGCAGAGACATCGAGAGCCAACGTTGCGCCATGTGCATCAAGAAGCGGCATATCGAATGCGGCGAGAGGTTTGGCCAGAGTTAGAAGTTCAGCCGCGACTTCGGCTACCTTCAACGTTTCGCTCATGCCACAACCCTACTTTGTAACTACGATTTTCCCGTGGATTCACGAAAAAGCGAATTGCGAAAACGCTTTCGAGAAGAACGAGAATTCCACCATGAGGCCGTCGATGTAGAAAGTCTCCGCTGGGAAAACCTCATCTCATCTCGCGAATTTCAGACAGCTACGGTGATTGCAAGCTACATCTCTTACGGAACAGAACCTGAGACTCGGTATATCAATGAAGAGATTCTGGCGCAGAAGAAAGTCTTACTCATTCCTCGGATATTGCCGGATAAGAATTTGGAATGGGTGCCATGGAATGGCGCTTTCGAAAATCTCCAACTCAATGGAAATCATTACGAGCCTGTGGGCGATTCTTACTCTGGACCAATTGATCTCATCATTGTTCCTGCGCTTCACATTGATCGAACCGGGAACCGACTCGGACAAGGTGGCGGCTCTTACGATCGAGCATTGCAAACCTTAAATGCGTGGAAAATTGCCTTGGTATATGCGGGCGAACTGACAAGCGAAGAAATTCCCGTTGAGAGTCATGACCAACCCGTGGATGCAGTCGCGACACCTGAATTATTAGTGCGATTTACAAAACAGAATTGAGATTGCGCGCCATCACCAAGCGCTGAACTTGGTTTGTGCCTTCATAAATCTGAGTTAACTTAGCATCACGCATCATGCGCTCGACTGGGTAATCACTGACATATCCATATCCGCCAAGGACTTGGACCGCATCGGTCGTAACCCGCATCGCTACATCGGTCGCGTAGCACTTTGAAGCCGCCGAGAAGAACGTCAGATCGGCAGCGGAATCTTCACTCTTGCTCGCCGCGGCATATGTGAGTTGGCGAGCTGCGGCAATTTCCATCGCCATATCAGCCAACATAAATTGAACGGCTTGGAAATCAAAGATTGATTTACCAAATTGTTTACGTTCGTGGGCATATTTCGTCGCAACCTCGAATGCGCCTTGCGCGATTCCTAGCGCTTGCGCAGCAATCGTGATGCGTGTGTGGTCGAGCGTCTTCATAGCTAAGCCAAATCCGCCACCAATCTCACTAATGCGACGATCATCGCCAATCTCTACATTGTCGAAATACACCTCACGAGTCGGTGATCCTTTGAAACCCATCTTCTTCTCATGTGCTCCGAATGAAACTCCAGCATCGCTCTTCTCGACGACGAACGCAGTGATCCCCTTCGAACCTTTCTCTGGATCAGTCGAAGCAAGAACGGTATAGAAATCTGAAAATCCCGCATGCGAGATCCATTTCTTACTTCCATTCAACACCCAGCCATCACCTTTGCGGACCGCTTTCGTCTTCATTGCAGCCGCATCAGATCCTGCTTCAGATTCCGATAAGCAATAGGAGAAACCTTTTCCTTGAGCAAGCGGTGTAAGCCAACGCTTCTTCTGTTCATCATTTCCACCCAACATCAGCGGAACGGAACCAAGTTTGTTGACTGCAGGAATGAGAGAGGAGGATGCACATACTCGTGCGACTTCTTCAATGATGATTACAACTCCGAGTGCATCGGCACCTTCGCCACCAAATTGTGTGGGGACATGAGCTGCAGCAAGTCCGGCACTCTGCAGCGCATCAAAAGCTTCCTGCGGGAAGCGAGCGCTCGCATCGACATCATGTGCGAACGGCTGGATCTTCTTATCTGCAAGCGCACGTACGCTCTCTCGTAGGGCTTGGTATTCCTCGGGCAATGTGAAGAGCGATTCCATGAGGCGAATACTACTTATCTTCTCGCGATGACAACTTTCGAAGATATTCGTTGTACTCCGCTAGGTCTACCGCAGATCTCTTGTCGGCGCGGCTCGCTTCTCTCGCATCCGAGCGCATCCATTGGATGAACGTTGCAATCAAAGCCACAACGATAGGAATCTCCCCCATTGCCCATCCGATTGCGGCTCCGACTTTCTGATCGCTCAATAGATCAGTAGCCCATGGCCTTTCGAGTAATGCGTAGTAACCGCCATCAATCAGACTGTTCGCGGACATCAATGCAACTGAGAAGAAAGCATGGATGCTCATTGCGGCAAGCAACATAACAACTCGAACTAGATGATGAACGCGTCGTGGATTTGGATCAATACCAACGATAACGTGGAAGAAGAGCAGGCCAGCTCCGATGAAATGGAGATCCATCACCATATGACCGAAATGGCTCGACATCAATTCACCAAATAACGGAGTGAAGTACAGGGCGAAGAGTGAGCCATCAAAAATCGCTAGAGCAATTATTGGATGAGTCCAAAGCGCGGTTGGTTTGGAATGTAAAAATGAAAGGAGCAGGCCACGAATCCCGCGCTCATCTTTATCGCGACCGATTGGCAGTGTTCGTAAAGCAAGGGTTATGGGAGCACTCAAAATGATCGCGATGGGAGCAATCATGCTCAAAACCATATGCGCCATCATGTGATACTGAAAAGAGAAGTGAGCGTACAAACCAAGGCCACCACTTGTGGCGTAATCAAGCAGACTAATTCCGATAGCAAATGAAATGGTTCTTCCCACGGGCCATTTCACTCCGCGGCGTGAAAGAGCTACTACTCCACGAATATAAAGCGCCGTCACAAAGATCAATAATCCAAGAATCAATCCATTAGCTTCATATTCAAAGAAGACGCGGCTCAAAGTTGGCGCATCAGGCATTGAGATACCAACCAACTCACGTGTCTTATCGAACGAGCCTGAGACTTCTTCAACAGGAGTGAATCGATTCAAAATTGCGCCGATACTCATGATGGCGAAAAGGACTGAGACTTCAAAAGGAAGTAAGCGATCAACTGAGATCGACTTTCGAATTAGCGAAGCAACCACCAGAACCGCGATTGTTAAGGTGATTTTTAAAGCAATGAGAGCTCCGTAGCTCGTAAACCAATCCTGTGAAATTCGAAGCCTGGTCCATGCATTCATCGCGCCGCTGAGCACCACGGCTGTGGAAGACCAGAGTGCAATCGTTGAAACGCGAGTGAAAGCACGTGCTCTTGCCTCGGTGGACATTAACAGTAATGAACTAACACTTCCGATCCAGAAGGAGAGTCCAAGAACGTGAATAACGAGAGATCCGATAGCAAGGCCGTGACTTCCAAGGGCGCTTGAATGACTCTGGAAGACGGGAGCGAGAACTCCGGCAAGTGCGGCAATCAAAAGCCAGAGCGCTCCATCATTCTTCTTCACACGACTAGAAAGAATCGAGACAAGCAACGCCATTACTATTTGAAAAGTTAGCAATCTTCCTAAAGTAATTTGGGTGGCAAAGGAACGAATAACATTCGCTTTCAAAACTTCATTAATTGGTGAATCAAAGATTCGTGCAAGGGTTGCAAGGAAATTGCCAATCGCTGCGAGAATCCAAAAGCCAGATGTCATGACAAGAAAACGTTGAGTCTTGTGTGCTTCATTGGTGAGCCAGCCATCTCGCTCTGGTAAGAGGAAAGCCAATGAAACAAGAGCAGCAACAACCATGACCGAAGCACCGGTGTTAGCGATCTCAAAAATCACGCGGGCCTCATATCTCAATTAGCGTTGCCAAAAACTCATCCCTAAGATTACGCCCGTGCCGACATATCAGTATCAATGCAATGCCTGTGAGCACGCCTTCGAGATAGTGCAATCCTTCACAGATGCTGCGATTTCGGTCTGCCCTGAATGCGGCAAAGATGTTCGCAAGATCTACTCAAATGTTGGAATTGTTTTCAAGGGATCTGGTTTCTACAAGACCGATTCTCAAGCTAAGAAGACAGAAGCGCCAGCTCCAAAACCCGCGCCCTCAACGTCGACGCCTACAAAATCTGATTAGCCGTGATGAGGGGGCTTATCGCCTTTGATTTC